>CAZCBU010000236.1:0-2521 GCA_964496995.1 uncultured Sulfurovum sp. | reverse complement strand
CATTCATGTGCGGCCAGAGTGCAAGATCCTGAAAGACCATGGCTACTTCTCTTTTGTCCGGGGGAACGATGATCTTTTCCTCTTTGGAAACAATGTCTCCGTCGATCAGTATCTCTCCGGAAGCAGGGGTATTAAATCCTGCAATGAGCCGAAGCAGTGAGGTTTTGCCGCTACCGGAACTTCCAAGGATCACCAGACGTTCAGAGTTGGAAACAGTGAAGTTAATATCTTTTAATATTACATCGTCTTTGTAGATTAATGAGACATTACGAAATTCGATCATGTTGTGCCTTTTTTAGGATTGCAATGAAAAGCAGGGGCAAGAGTATCATAGCGATCATGAGCAGAGAGAGTGCTGCAATGATCTTTGGATCACCGTTCGCCATCTGGGTGAGGGTGTAGACCGGCAGGGTTTCGTAACCCGGCGGGTAGACAAGCATTGTGATGGTGGTTTCACGGAGGGAAAAGATAAATCCGATCAGCCACATGGTCAAGAGTGCTTTTTTGGAGAGAGGCATGAGAATATAGCGCAGTACCTGAAACCAGTTCGCTCCGGCCATCTGTGCAACTTCTATCTGGGAGTGTGGGATCTGTGAGAGCCTGTTCTGGGAGATCTTTGTGCTGAGCACAAGGTATTTCCCCGTATATCCGAACAGGATAATGAGCGGTGTGGTATAGATGAAGTTGGTGTAGGAGTGGTTCCAGAAAAGTATCAGTGCAATGCCGATCACTGCTGCGGGCAGGGCAAAGAGAAAAATGAGTAAGGCATCATAGAGTCTGTATCCGCGTATCTTCTCTTCTATCAGGTATCCACCTGCAAAACCGAAGCACATCAACAGAGTAGCCCCGGTGATGGCATAGAGGTAAGATCTGAGCATCGGTGCTTTGGCTTTTTCAAAAGCTTCCTGAATGGTCTGCCAGTCAGCAGCCTGCATTAGAATGGAGGAAAAGGGCAGGATAACGATGATAAAAATGACCAAAAGCATGAGAAAGAAGAGGGGCCATGTATAGATACCAAGGGAGATCTTTGCAACTTTATGGGCACTGTTAAAACGAAAAAGATGTTTACGTGCCAAAAACTGTTCTGCCAGGAGTACTATGAATGCCATAGCGATCATAGGTACTGCAAGTACAGTTGCTGTCTTGAAGTCATAAAAGGCAGAGAAATAGGTGAAACTCTCCAGTGCAAAGACATCAAAACGCAGGAAATTCGCCACACTCTGTTCACCGAAGGTCAAAATGAAAACAAGAAGGAAGGAGAGCAGGATCGCAGGGAATATCAACGGCAGGGTAATATATCTGAGTACCCCGTACCATCCGGTCATCAGTTTCGCTGCTTCTTCGAAACGCGGGTTTACCTGTCTTAAAAAAAGGATGGTCAGAAGCATAGGGATGGGAAGATAGATACAGAAAAGTACCCAAAATGTCCCCTGGAAATTAAAGAGCAACTCTCCCCAATAGCCTTCTCGTCCAAGCAATTCATACCATCCGAGTGCAAGCATATAGGGTGGGATGAGAAGGGGAACAGTAAGCAGGACAATAAATAAAGAGGCAAAAGGTAGTTCTGTTTTAGAAAGTATGAGGCCCAGTATAACACCTGCACCCGTACTCATTGCAGCAACTGAGAGGGAAAGCAGAAGTGAGTTTGAAAAGCTGTGTATCGCGCTGCTTTGAAAGAGTACTTGATACGTAGAAAGATCAAAGTGGCTGTTTTGCCAGAAGGTATCAGTGAGCATAAAAAGTACAGGCAGCAGAACGGCTATGGATACCGGTACAATGACAAGCAGTGAAAAGAGACGTTTGGACATGTTAACGAGCGGTTATCCATGTTTTGAGCCAAGGCTGGATCTCTATCAGTTTTTTGGCAACTTTGCTGTAATCGACCTGCATCACTTTGATCTGATCGATGGGTTTGAGATCTTTGGGCATGGCTACTCCCTGATGCAAAGGGATCTGTGCACAGTCCGCAAAAGCAAGTTTCTCTTCGGTCTCTTCACTGAGTAAATAGTCGATCAGCTTTTTTGCCGCCTTCTGATGTGGCGCACCGTGGATCAGCATGACAGCATTGGGTACAACAAATGCTCCTATGCCATCTTTTCCCTGGTCCGGATAGACAAAAGAGATCGCTGCATTCTGTTTGAGACGGCTCACTGCATCATCACTGTCTACAAGAGAGAAAGCATACTGTCCGGCAGCGACAAAATCGGCACTCTCCCCGTTACTGGTCGATATGGCAATATTGTTTGCTTTGAGATGTTCGAGAAATGTTTTTGTCTTTGTATCTCCCCAGATTGTAAAGAGTGCGGCGATGTGGGAAGTGGTCGTCCCGAACAGCGGATTGGCAATGACCCCTTTACCCTTGAAGTCCGGAGCGGTATAGTCAAGAATGGAGCCTGGCTTTTTGTCAGAATGCGTGTTGACGACAAAGAGACGGACCCGTGCAGAAAAACCTGTCCAGTAGTTCTCTTTTCCCATAAAGAGTGTAGGAATACCTTTGGCATTGAGACTTTTGTACGGTGCC
>CAZCBU010000235.1:0-5955 GCA_964496995.1 uncultured Sulfurovum sp. | reverse complement strand
GTAACAATGTCTTTTGAAGATCCTACTACCTGGCTCCTTCCTTTTTTAAATCATCATCAGGATATGGCTTTTTTTCTTGTTTTAGGTATTGGTTATATTATCGGTAATCTGCGTATCGGATCTTTTTCCATGGGCTCTGTGGCAGGTGTTCTTTTTGCCGGCCTCGTTTTTGGTTATTACGGTTTTAGAATTTCAGGTTCTGCGCAAATGGTCGGTTTTTCACTGTTCATCTTTTCTGTAGGCTATCAGGCAGGACCCGGGTTTGTCGCCGTATTGAGGCAGGACGGTTTGAAATATTTCGTCCTTTCCATCGTGGTCGCATTCACAGGGTTTGCCTTGGCGGCGATCTGGGCAAATTTTCTCTCTTTACCACCGGGAATGTCTGCTGGTCTGTTAGCGGGCGGCCTGACATCTTCTCCTACTTTGGCAGCGGCACAGGATGCAGTCAATTCAGGTACGGTCAGTATTGCAGAAGGGTGGACAAAAGACCAGATCATAGACAATGTGGCCATGGGTTATGCTGTGACCTATATTTTCGGCCTGGTCGGGCTTATTATGGTTATGAAATATATGCCAAAAATGTTAAATATCGATCTGGTGCAGGAATCAAAAGATTTTGAAAGTGGAAACAGTGAGAAATATGATCTGCCTGAAAATGTCGTGCTGAGAACCTATCGTATCACCAATCCGGAAATAGAATCCATACCTTTGGAAAAGTTAAGAGAACTTTACTGGGATAAAACCTCAGTCGTGAAAGTGAAACGTGATGATAATTTTTACCCCATAGGTGAAGAGGGGTTGGTCGTTGGAGATATTATTGAAGTGCTTGGTCCACGCAAATACTTTACTGACAAGGTCTCTAAAATTGCGGAAGAGATCGTGACAGAATGGAAAAGTGACAATGCACAGGATACTGCACAGGTCATTGTATCCAATAAGGATGTGATAGGCTTTACTTTGGGTGAACTTCAGATCAACAGACGATTCGGTCTTCTCTTAATGGAGATCAGAAGAGCAGGGAAACACATAGACCATAATGAAAATACTGTTCTGAAAAAAGGAGATGTCCTGACGGTCATTGGTGCGCCTCACCAGATAGAAGCCATGGGTGAATATATGGGGCAGATCGAACGTGCAGGGGTTGAAACAGACATGATCACATTGTCATTTGGTATTGTGATAGGATTGATGATCGGTTCACTCTCTGTTACTTTTGGAGGTGTCTCAGTTGGACTTGGATCTGCGGGAGGCCTGCTTGCATCAGGACTTTTCATAGGATACAGAAGAAGTATCAAGCCGACCTTCGCGCAACTTCCAGAAGCGACGCGATGGTTTCTTATGGAGTTTGGTCTTCTTATCTTTATGGCAGGAGTAGGTATGCGTGCCGGAGGCGGTATTTTGGAGACCTTGCAACATAATGGTATTGCACTGGTGGTGGCAGGTATGTGTGTAACGATCGTTCCTATACTTGTTGGCTATTTTGTAGGGCGAAAACTGCTTAATATTTCTCCTGCATTGATCTTTGGAGCCATTACCGGTGCCATGACATCCGGTGCTGCACTCTCTGTAGTCATTAAAGAAGCAAAGAGTCCTGTACCTGCCTTGGGATATACAGGCACCTACGCTTTTGCCAATGTATTACTGGTGATCGCCGGTTCTTTGATCATGGCATTTTAAAAAAAGAAAATAATTAATAACAATAAAAAAAATGATCTCCCTGAGTATTGTAGAGGAGGTGGGAACCTGTTTATCTAAAGAGATCCACAAGATCCATTTTGTCTGTTTTCATCAGATCTGTCTCCAGTGTTTTGGTTATTTTTGCTTTTGCTGCAGGACTAATACGCTCCATGACACGCTTAAAGATCATATCGGGTATTGCAATGTAAGTGCTCGTATTTTTTTTGCTGATGATATTTGAAATATCTTCAGCGATCTCACGAATGACATCTTCCTCTTTTCCCTGTAGAAGTGAATGTTTTTTCACCAATGCTTCCTCTGGAGAAAGTACCACGGCCCTGGCTTCCACCCTTAAATCGCCCTGCCTGATCTGTACCTGTTATTTCATATAGCTACGTTAAAAACTCATTGCCAAACTGAGGGCAAAGCCTGAAACATTTTTACCAAAAGAGTAACGGCTGATGTAGCCTAAAAAGGGAAGTATCACTTTCTACACGCCCGAGGCTAAAGTTAAAAATGGGTCTGAGTTTGAGTGGTTTGTTGAAGACTTGTGTCATTACTTTTTGCACTGTCAATGGCAAGTGAAGAGGTAGTTACATCGGGAAATACTGTAAAACCCATAAGTGTCAGAATGCCATCTTTACATTTTTGGATGAGAGAAGAGAGAGTCGTCCTGTCTTCAGCTGAAACTGAGACTGAAAACAGGATACATAGTATTAAAGTGAAAGTAGATCGTCCAAAGAGATTTTTTGTTTGTATACGATCTCTCTCTATTTTATTAAGTCAATCAGCTTAAATGACTGATTTAATAGCACTTTTTGTAATGGACTTTTCCACACCTGTTTTATCTTTAACGTGTCCGGCTGCCGCATCGATAGCTTGATCTTTCATAGAAGAGGATTCTTCTTTTTTCTCAGAGGCCTTCTCTTCAGTTTTTGCTTTTTCAGTACCAGTTGCTTTTGTAACTTCGCTGCTTACTGCTTTAGTTGCTTCTTTCTTAACGTGATCTGTCGCTGCTTTTGTTGCCATATCTGTCATCATATCTGCAAAAAGTGCTGTTGATGCGATGAGTGAGATAAGAATTAATTTTTTCATGTTGTTTATCCTTAGTAATATTTGTTTTCAGATGAAAACTAAATGAATTTTAGCATAAAATTCTGTCATAAAAGTGTCAGTTTTGATTATTGCTCTTGAAAAAAAGTTGAATCCCTAGTGCAAGGCTTGTGATTTACAAAGATCCAGAAGTATCTATTTATTTTATGAGATGGATATAAAAAATTTATTGATGATATCCCATCCAAACATATGATGAGAGTGATAAATCCAATTTTTGTTTTTGACTATATTTTAATCTTATACAGTAAAAAATAATTATAAAATACAGGCAATGAATAAACTAAAAATATATACTTTTCTTCAAAAACAGATCTTAATGATGACATTTTTGTCGTTACTGCCGGGGTTAGCCTATATCGTATTGGGATGGCTGAATGGTGTAGTGTATCCTGCACTTGTCTGGTACGGACTGATGGTCATGGTTTCAGTATACGGATGGAAATACTATAAGATCGATCTGAAGATGCTTGGAAATGAAGCGTTAGTGCAGTGGTATAGTTCTGTAACACTTTATTTCTATATGATATTCGGATTGTGGACCTTGATCTTTCTGCTCTATGCCGGTGAATCAGAAAGTCATTTACATTATATAGCGATCTTTACGCAACTGGGTGCTTCTGTTGTGGCTTCTACCCTGTTGGTATCTGATAAGAAACTTTTTTTTCCGGTTCTGTTGATCCTCATGGTGCCTTTGGTCGGATATTTTGCTCTAATAGGAGAGTGGTATGGTTACGTCCTGGCTGTATTTTCGGTCATATTTCTTGGTGTATTGCTTTACTCTTCAGACAACAGTTACAAGCTGATACAGGAAAACTATTATCAGGCACAGCATGATTCTCTGACAGGTCTTTATAACAGGCGTTATTTTGTAGACTATATCGAGCAGGTGATCAACCGGATACAGTACAGTAAAAGATTTGCTTATGTACTTCTTATTGACCTGGATCATTTTAAAACCATCAATGATACACTTGGACATGATATCGGTGACAAAGTTTTAATAGAGGTCGCCAGACGTATTACCGACTATTGCGGAGAAGAGCATGTTGTTTCCCGTCTGGGGGGAGATGAATTCACTATCCTGAGCGGAGAGTATGATGAGAATGAAAATTGTCATGATCTGGCCTATGCCTTTTCAGAAAAACTTTTACAGATATTGAAAGAACCTTACCATATAGATAATCATAATTTATATCTTTCTGCAAGCATCGGGATCAACGGCATAGGAAATGTAAGCAGAGAATCAAGACATTTCATCAAAGAAGCGGATATAGCGATGTATGAGGCCAAAGAACAGGGGCGGGACGGGATCATTGTCTTTAATGATGAGCTGGCAAAACGTGTGAAACAGCATCTTGAGATAGAAAGAAGACTCTATTTTGCGCTGGAACATGATGAGATCGTTCTGTGTTATCAGCCGCAATTTGACAGTCATGAGAATATTATCGGGGTAGAAGTACTTGTGCGCTGGGACAGTAAAGAGTTCGGTCTTATTACACCGGGTGAATTTATACCTATTGCAGAAAAGACCGGACTGATCATTGAAGTGGGAAATTTTATTATAGAAGAAGCCTTCAAGACACTGCAATCGTGGGAAGAGAAAGGCATCATACTTCAGCAATATTCCATCAATATTTCAGTGAGACAGTTTTTTCATACTTCTTTTGCCGATGAAATTGAACGACTTTCCGAAAAACACCTCAATACTGAAAGTAGAAAAAAGATCGTTTTTGAAGTCACAGAGACGATCTTAATTGAAGATATGAATAAGATCGTGACAGCCATGGATAAGATCAGAAGTTTAGGTATGTCATTTTCCATGGATGATTTTGGGACAGGGTACTCATCATTGAGTTCCCTGCGTGAATTGCCGATCGAAGAATTAAAAATAGACAGATCTTTTGTCGGTCATCTGGGAGAGTATGAATCCGATGAACTGATGATCACAACGATCCTGTCACTGGCAAAGATCTTTGATCTTCAAACGGTTGCCGAAGGGGTTGAAAGTCAGGAACAGTATGATTTTCTTTTGAGTAACGGCTGTGAGGTCTTTCAGGGATACTATTTCTCAAGACCTTTAAGAAAAGATAAATTTGAAACCTATTACCGTGAATATCCCTCGCTAACAGGAAAAATCAGCAGTTAACGTACATACTTTGTTTCCCCGTTCTGTTCACTGAGAATGACCAGATTTTTGTCGTCAAACATTTGTATTTTATTGATATGTATACGGTCATTTTCATACTTGTACTTAAAGTTTGCAGCCAAATTTTCCAAAGATTTTTGTGAAATAAGATAGACCTCTTTGGCATTTGGAACGTTCACTGTTTTAATGACATACACAAGCGTATTGTCTCGTGATTCCCAATTACCGCCTATTTCTATACGCAGATCTTTGACAAACGCTTCGTCTTTTTTTAAACTGACCAAAAGGACAAGAGAAAAAGTACCGTTTGGATTCAATGTCAGGTATTCTTTTTCTATTGTTTCGGTGCCATTGTTCAGTGTTCTTGAAGTTGCATGCCAGTTCCCTGATATTTGACTGTGCTCTATTGCCTGCAGTTGCAATGCCATGAGACAAAGTGTGATGAGTATTTTAAACATTCTGTTCCTAAATAGTAAATAAAGAGCTCTTTGCAGATGCCCGTCACTAATTATAATCTAATATAACTGTTATAATGTCTTTATGAAATATATACTTTTAATGCTGATAGGTCTTATTTGGGGATCGCAATACGTTTTTAACGCCATCGCACTTCAAGATTTTTCTGCCTTTGGTCTGACTGCCTGGCGGATGTTCATAGGTTTTCTTACTTTGACGCTTCTTATCTATATCATTCCGAGTCAAAGAGCACAGTCACTCAGTCTCAATAGAAAGATCGTGTCTTTGTTTATCGTTATTGGTGCGGTAGAAGCGGCCATACCTTTCTGGCTCATAGGATATGGGCAGATGCGCATCAGTTCATCCATTGCGGCGATCATTATGGGGATGATCCCTATGATCACCGTACTGCTTGAACTGACATTCAAGAAAGGCCATCAGACTTCTGTGTATGAGATCATCGGGATGACTCTGGCTTTTGTGGGGCTGATCATACTGGTAAATCCTGGAGCAGATGATTTTGCCGGAGTATTCATCGGATATGTCGCTGTTTTTATGGC
>CAZCBU010000234.1:0-4053 GCA_964496995.1 uncultured Sulfurovum sp. | reverse complement strand
GTTTCTGAAGATTTTGTCGGAAAAACACCATTCCGACGTGATTTTGACTGGGATAAACATGAAGAGGATGTGGTACAGAATATTAAAATGATCGTTAACGGTTTTAAAAGTGAACAGGCGAATAATGAGATCAATCTCGATACGGACAGTTCTGAGACGGTACTCAACTGGGGACCGACCCATCCGGCAAGCGGTCCGATCCGTCTGCGTATCCACTGTGATGGAGAGGATATCATCAGTATCGATCCTGATATCGGATATGTCTGGAGAGCATTGGAACACCTGGTAACGAAAAAGGATTTTGTGGGTGCCATTGTGGCAGTGGAGCGTCTCTGCTTTATGGATAATATCAACTCCATGGTAGGGTACTGTATGGCAGTCGAAGAGATAGCCGATACCGAGATCACCGAATTCGCCAAATGGATGCGTGTCCTTTTGGGAGAAGTGGCAAGAGTTTCTTCTCACTTCATGGGACTGGGCGGATTCTTCAATAATCTGGGACTGCATACGCTGGGACTCTGGAACATGGATGTACGCGAGTATTTCCTTGATTTCCTGGAGTCTTACAGCGGTGCCCGTATCGCAACAGCATCGATAGAACCTGGCGGTGTGCGCTACGGTCTTGATATGGCAATGTTTGATGAACTGCAAAAAGCACTCGATAAATTTGATGCGACCATTGAAGACAGTTATATGATCTTCGGGAACAATCCTACCATGAAACTGCGTGCCAAAGAGGTAGGTGTATTGAGTGCCGAAGAGGTTGAAGAGTTTGGCCTCAGCGGGATCGTCGCAAGAGGAAGCGGGGTCAGAACGGATATCCGTATAGATGAACCGTATGCCGCCTATGATCAGATAAAGATGGATTATATCACCCAGAAGGGCGGTTCTGCCGTTGATAGATTTACCGTACTTTTTGATGAATTGAGACAGTCAGTGGATATCATTAAACAGGCGAAAAAACGTATAGAAGAGGGTGTCGCTTCAGGTGAATTCAACCCAACGAAAGACCATATGGTCAAAGTACCCAAAAAACTTCCCAAAGGCGAAGCGGTCAGCCGTGTTGAGTGGGCAAGAGGGGAAGTGTTGATGCATCTTGTTACAGAAGAGAAAGCAAAATCCCCTTACCGGCTTAAAATGAGAGCACCAAGCTTTAACCACACTATGATGCTTAACCACCTTTTGGCAGGTGAGACATTGTCAGATGTTCCTTTGGTCTTTGGTAGTCTTTATGTATGCCAGGGTGATCTGGACAGATAGGAGAAGAGAATGAATACACTGTTTCAAGCCTTTGTTTTTCCCGGTTTATTATACGTACTTGTCTGGACGGTAGGACTGTTCTGGTTCTTCAGAAAATTCATGGCACCGTTACATAAAAGGGTAGGCCCGCATTTTAACGGACCGGCGGGAAGTTACCAGACGCTTTTTGACCTGAGTAAACTGTTGAGCAAGGAGAGTATCACACCCAAAGGTGTGAATCCGTACCTTTTCTCTTCAATGCCGCTTTTGGCTGTCATCACAGCAATGTTGCCTGCCGCCTTTATTCCCTGGACGGAACATATACTGGTCGTACCGAGTGAGTACGGTTTGCTTGCCCTGATCGTATTGATAGGGATCGAACCGTTCCTGCTTTTTCTTACAGGTTTCGGGTCAGATAACAAGTACTCATTTTTGGGTGGAATACGTGTCTTGACACAGGCGATCTCCATGGAGACGGCTTTCTTTCTGGCCGCACTTTCTCCCGCACTGCTTTTTGGCACAATGAATCTCAGAGAGATCGTGGAACACAACTCGCTGTTGAGCTTTTTTATCCTCTTGCCGGCATTTTTCCTCTATTTTATAGCGTTGCTCGGATTGCTTGAACAACCACCATTCAATATTCCCGATGCGGAACAGGAGATCGTTTACGGTTTTTATACCGAATACAGCGGTACCAACTATTTTTTACTTAAAATGGCGGAATTCGCTGAGTTCATGGCGGTATTTGCCGGAGTGACCACACTTTTTATGGGAGCCTACAAAGGTATCTTTTTTGACGGGTACTTCTGGTTCTTCCTTAAAATGCTGCTGGTTGCAGTTGTGATGATGACCATCCGTGCAGCCACACCGCGTATCACCATGAAACAGATGCTGCGTTTTTCCTGGCGTTATCTGGTTCCGATCAGTTTGCTGAATATGGCGTGGATCATGTTCGCCAAAACATTTTTTTATGGAGGTCTGTAAATGCTGCTTGTAGATATAGCCAAAAAAGTACTGCGTGTCTCCAAAGCACTTTTTGAAGAGAGCCCCGCAAAAGTAGATGTACGCTATGAAGCAATGCATCATCCGAGTCGTTACCGAGGGGAACACCGTATCGATTATGAAACCTGTATAGGCTGTGACTCCTGTAACAAGATCTGTCCGACCCATGCCATTACGATGAAGCATCTCCCTTTCAAAAAACAGAATATCGTTCCGGAGGTCAATCTTTCCGTCTGTATCTTCTGCGGTCTCTGTGAAGATGTCTGTCCGACGAAACCTGAAAAGTCCATTGTATTGAGCGGTGGGCGCTATGATATGCTGAGTGGAGGATGGCATGAAGACCAGAATGATTTCTGGGTACATGTAGATATCCCTCAAAGCTATATTGACAGCCGTCTGGAAGCAGAAGAGGCTGCACGGGTCAAAAAAGAGCTGGCAGCCAAGAAAAAAGCGGCAGAAGCAGCAGCCAAAAAGACAGAAGAAGAAAAAAACAATACGGATAAAGGAGAAAAAGCATGACACTGTTACTTTTAACCATGGTACTTATTTTGGCATCTGCTTCGCTGATGATCAAAAAATCTGTGCCTGCCATGATCAGTTTTGCACTGATGATGTTCCTTTTGGGTATTTACTATATTTCACTGGATGCAAAACTGCTGGGACTTTTCCAGATCTTTGTCTATACAGGCGGTATTGTCGTACTGATGCTGTTCGGTGTGACGATCATCGGAGTAGAATTCCCCAAAGCAGCATCACGTCCCTGGGCAGCGGCAAGTGCCTTTTTGGTCTTTGTACTCTTGAGTACACTTTTTTTTAGAGCGGTGCATACTTTGAAAACAGTCGCTGATCAGCCTACAGAAGAGGTCAACCTCTTTGCTCATAATTTCAGTGATATGGTGATCCTTTTCGCTCTGATCGGAGCCAGTCTGCTCTACGGGACCATTAAAATGACCGGACAGCTGAAGTCAAGAAGGAGTAAAGATGTTTGAAATTGAAATGCTTTTTGCCTTTGCACTTTTTGGACTCGGTTTGTATGGGGTCAGTTCAGGCAGAGATTTTCTGCGTATTCTTTTTTCCCTTGAAATGTTACTCAACGGGGTCATCATGATGTTGGCGATCACAGCACATTACCTGGGGATGACACAAAATATCGCACTGGCATATATGGTGATGATATTGGCAACGCTTGAAGCGGCAGCAGGCATACTTATCTTTGCCGCAGCCAATAAAATAAGCAAATCAGTGATCCCGGATGAATTGAATAGGGAGGTAGAATGATGTATCTCTTGGTTTTTATACTTCTGTTGCTTCCTATGTTTGCTGCGCTTGCCGCATACATCCTGGGAATGAAAACGCGTAAACTGGCATTCTGGACTGCGGAGATCACAGGTGCATTACTTTTCCTGATCTCACTGATCCTCCTGGTCACTTATGATCAACCTATTGATATTCCCATGACCTGGTTTGAGTTTGGATCTTTAAGTATCCCTTTTGGGATCTATATCGATCAGCTTTCTCTGGTGATGCTGCTTATCGCAACGGGACTGGGTTTCCTTGATATTCATTTTGCCCATGACTATATGGCGGATGATCCGCATCAGCCGCGTTATTATGCTAAAGTACTTTTCTTTATAGGAGGGATGATCCTTCTGGTCAGTGCCAAAGACCTGGTCGCACTTTTTGTCGGTTGGGAGTTCATGGGGTTGGCAAGTTATTTGCTGATCTCTTTTTGGCATCAGCAAAAAGATCCGGCAGATGCCGGGGTCAGTGCTTTTCTTTTTACCCGGTTTGGCGATATCTTTCTCTTTGCGG
>CAZCBU010000233.1:0-8069 GCA_964496995.1 uncultured Sulfurovum sp. | reverse complement strand
GGGCTGCATTATGTGATCGATGTCATTAAAGGCAGTAAAGAACAACGGATACTTCAAAATGCTCATGATACGCTTTCCGTTTATGGCATTGGCAATGAATATTCAAAGAACCAGTGGTTGACGATCGGTGACAAGCTCCTGGAGCTTGGTGCTGTTGAAATAGGAGAGTTCAAAGTTTACAAGTTGACAGCTTATGGCGTAGAGGTCATTAAAGGTGTACATGAAATTCTTTTGAAAAAAGAGCGTTTGGAAGTGCAAAAAGCAGTTGCGAAGAAGAAAGTGAGCTATTTTGATGATTATGATGTGGAAGTTTATGACAAGCTTCGTGATCTGCGTACACAGATCGCTACAGCAAATAATATTCCTCCCTATATTGTCTTTTCTGACAAGACTTTGAAAGATCTCTCTGTGAAACAGCCTCAGAGTAAAGAAGAGATGTTGGCGGTTCATGGCATAGGAGAAGTGAAGTTTGAGAGGTATGGGAAAGAATTTCTTTCCCTTTTAAAATAATTTTGCCGTAGGGTGTTGTACCCTTACAACACCGAAAATATAACATGCAGATAAAATGTTATTTTAAAGTGTGCTATCATTCCATATTGTGAACTATGTATTCTCTTCATTTTTTTAGAAAAAACGAAGCAAAAAAGTGTCGTGGCTCTCGAATCGCTTTGTTTTCAAGGGTGTTCGCCACGACAAGGTTTTTAATATAGCTTGGCTTTCGCCGGAGGCAAACTTTTATTACATAACACGTAGAGTGGCGTATTCATATCTACTGAAAATTCAAGGTTAAAACATGAACAAAAAATCTTTATGCGGTATAGATGAAGCAGGAAGAGGACCATTAGCCGGTTCGCTTGTCATGGCTGGTGTGGTGTTGACAGGGGTGGTTGAGGGGTTGATGGACTCCAAGAAACTCACAGAGAAAAAGAGGGAGGCTCTGTACCCGCTGGTCATAGCCAACAGTGACTACCACATCGTCTCTTTTTCGGCCCAACAGGTAGATGAACTAGGTATCTCTCAGTGTTTACAGCAAGGTTTACTCTCTATACAAAAACATTTGCCAGATGTGGACTATCTGTTTGATGGCAACAGTACGTTTGGAGTCTCAAACATCACTACTATGGTAAAGGCAGATGCTAAAATACAGGAAGTGTCAGCTGCGAGTATACTGGCTAAGGTCACACGAGATAGAGAGATAGTAGCTCAGGCTAAAGAGTACCCAGAGTATGGGTTTGAAAAACATAAGGGGTATGGGACAAAAGCCCACATAGAGGCTTTAGTGAAGTATGATAGATCTCCCATTCACCGTAAAACCTTTAGAGTTAAAGGCTTGGATGAACCGACGCTGTTCTAACCTCTTTTACATCAATGGTTTGCCGTTGACAGTGAGAGTTCCATCTTTCAGTTCCAGTTCATAGACTTTTTTTCCATTGATGACCTGAGGTTGAATGATCATTGCCAGCATCATGGCTTTTGGCTGTTGTGCAATGAGGGTGAAAAGTGCATCTGAGAGAATGATCTTTGTTTTGGTATTGACAGCATTCAAAGCTGCAAACGGGTTTGCCTGAATTGCTGCGAGGTTTGCAGACTTGTTGATATGGAAGGATGAAGTTAGAGAGAAACCATCGATCTCTTTTCCCTGGTATTCCAGTTTTTTCACCTCAAATGACGGGATCTCCATAGTAATACCTTTTGAGATCAGTTCCTGTACCAGTCTGTTGGCTTCAGCTTCATTATTGATATCCAATTCTTCAAGCTTTTTCAGGATATTCATATCAAGATTACCTACATTAAAAGTAAAAACCGTATCCATCAGTTTGGTTTTTTCTGTATTGTCCATCATTTCTATATCAGCAATATGGAGTTTGATCTTGTTGGAAGCAAGATCATTTTCAACAGCTGTTTTATTTTCACCTTCTATATTATGTACGGAAAGAGAAAAAGTATTTGATTCTTTTTTACCGGCAACGGTCACAGAATCTATGGTATAGGTATATGTCGAATCATAGATAGAACTGCCTGTAAGTGTATAGCTACTGTTTAATTTGCTCAGTACAATATCCAGTTCATCTCCTGATTTCACATGAATATTTTTGATATTCTGGATCAGTGCTGTGATACGGTCATCTTTGATCGTACCTTCAAAAGTGGTACCTTCGAGATCGATCTTGGCGACTGTTTCCACTTTGAATGTTTCATGAATATCCTTGATATATCCCTTGAAATTTGAAAGCACTTTGTTGAAGTCTACATGAACAAGCAGTGCTTTTCTGCTGAGCATATCGTTAAGTTGTTTTATGAGAGCCTTATCAGATGCATCTATATCCTGTGTATTGGTAATGGAAGAGGGGAGATTAAGCGGATACATATCTACAGAAAGTGCAGAATAGGTGTCATTGAGATATTGTAGATCCACACCGATCTGCAATCCTTTAAGTGCCTCGGCATCTTCGAGTGCCATTTCAGTTCCCTGCTGCTTAAAGAATTTCACGATCTTTTCAGGATCATCAAAAGTCAGGATAAAGTGCTCATTCTTAGGTTTTACTTCTCTTTCATCTACTGTAAATCCGTTTTGTTCGATCATGTTCAATTCTGTATTGACACGCATTTTCATCTCTTCTGTGATCTGTGAGGATCCGACAGTAAAATAATACAGGATGGCGATAACGATCACGCCAACTATTCCCAAACCCAGTTTTTTCATAGATCTATCCTTTATTTTTTATAAATAGTATGTAAGTGTTCCATTTTCTTGCCCATATTGAGCAGTGTCATATCTGCGAGGGTAAGTGCCATCATTGCTTCACATACCACGGCACCACGTAAAGCGACACAAGGGTCATGTCTGCCTTTCAGGTTGCACTTTACCTCTTCGTTATGGGTAGTAATGGTATCCTGCTCCTGAAAGATGGAGGGTGTCGGTTTGAAATGGGTTTTTACAATGATCGTGTCACCATTGCTGATGCCGCCAAGGATCCCTCCTGCATGATTGCTTTTGAATCCTTCCAGAGTGATAGCATCATTGTTCTGAGAACCTTTTAAATGGGTACTTGCAACGCCGTCACCGATCTCTACCGCTTTGGCTGCATTGATCCCCATCATTGCTTCTGCAAGGATGCCGTCAAGTTTATAATACAGAGGTTCTCCCAATCCTATGGGAACGCCTGTAGCCGTTGTCAGTACCACACCGCCCACGGAGTCATGGTTCTCTTTGGCTCTCAGGATCGCTGCTTCCTGTTCAGCTTCTTTGCCGGGGTCAAGGGCATACATTTTTGAATTTCTTGCATGTTCAAAGTTTTGAACTTCTCCTTTGATACCGTCCACTTCACAGAGTCCACTTTGAATGTCTATGCCAAGCTCTTTGAGCATCAGTTTTGCAATAGCACCGCCGGCAACTCTGGCTGCTGTCTCTCTTGCAGAAGATCGTCCGCCACCGCGATAGTCTCTTAAACCGTATTTATGAAAGTAGGTAAAGTCTGCATGACCCGGTCTGAAAAGATCTTTAACATTTTCATAGTCTTTGGATTTCTGATTGGTATTGAAGATCACCATGGCGATAGGGGTACCAGTTGAAAGTCCTTCAAATGTACCTGAAAGAATTTCAAATTTGTCATCCTCTTTTCTCCCGGTCTCAAGTTTGCTTTTCCCCGGTTTTCTACGGTCCAATTCGGATTGAATGAAGTCTTCGTCTATCTTCAGTCCCGCAGGTACACCGTCGAGTATACACCCCAGCGCTTTTCCGTGGGATTCTCCAAAAGTGGTCAGTGTCAGTTTTTTTCCAAAGGTATTCATCTTATGCCTTTAATTTTTCTAATGCGATCTGTGCTGCCTTTTGCTGGGCATCTTTCTTACTTTTACCTTTTGCAGTGGCAATGGTCTGGTTGTCCAGGACAATGGCGATCTCAAACTCTTTTTTATGGTCCGGTCCTGAAGAACCTAACATTTCATAAGAGGGAGTGACCCCATGGGTCGCCTGTGTCAATTCCTGCAGAGCAGTTTTGTAGTCTTTTGACAAAGACTGAAGGTCGATCTTCGGGTGACACTCTTCAAGCAGTTTAATGGCGATCTCTTTGACGGTTTCAAGACCTGCTTCAAGATAGACCGCCCCGATGATCGCTTCAAAAGCGTTGGAGAGCAGTGAAGGTTTATTACGTCCGTTATTGTTCTCTTCCGCCATGGAAAGGTAGATATATTCACCCAGATCTATCTCTTTTGCCAGGAGGGTGAATCCGCTTTCGTTTACCAGGGATGCACGTATCTTTGAAAGGATACCCTCATTGGAACTAGGGAATTTTGAAAAAAGATATTCTCCCACAATAAGGTCGAGTACGGCATCTCCCAAAAATTCAAGCCGCTCATTATTGTAAGGCTTTTTATAACTTTTATGTGTCAAAGCCTCAATAATCAATTGCTTATTGCTAAATGTGTAGTTCAACCGTTTTTCAAGTTGACGGTAATCGTTCATTGTTTTTTCCTTTATTTATTTTATGTTGGATCACAGAATCATAATGTCATTTTTATGCGTTCTGCTTCGTTTCTTGCCAGTTCATCACAGCGTTCATTTTCCGGATGACCGTTATGCCCCCGTACCCAGGTACCATGCACATTGTGTGGTGCGGCAGCTTCAAGATAGGCTTCCCAGAGATCGACATTTTTCACTTTTTTAAAGTTTTTACGTACCCAGCCTTCGAGCCATTCATTGATGGCATTGACCACATAGGAACTGTCGGAGATCACTTCCACATCACAAGGCTCTTTGAGGAGTTTCAGCCCCTCAATGACACCTTGAAGTTCCATACGGTTATTGGTTGTATGTGCATCTCCGCCAAAGTACTCTTTACGATTTCCTTTAAATTCCAAGATACCGCCGTAGCCTCCGGGTCCCGGGTTACCGAGACTGGAACCGTCAGAGTAAAGAGTAATTTGTTTTCGGGCTTGATTTTGCAATTTCTTCTTCTACCTTTACAGAGTTGATCGCCATACAGTTGGGGCATCGTTTAAAAGAGACGGGGAAGCTCTGTTTACACTTTTTACAAAGGTAGGAAAAGAGCAGTTCCCCCTCTTCAAAGCCACCTTTTCTGGCTATTGCCAGCATGTCAAGACTGAATATACCACAGTTCTGTTTAGGCGCTTTTTGTAAATACCCTTTGGCGTAGTAAAGGGTATTCAAGGCATTATTGGCCGTAATTATATCCAAATCGACTTGCGAATTCGGTAAGAACCAGAAGATGTCAAGGATCTCATCTATCCGATCCATATCGACGGTCTCCCAGGCGATATGTGTGTCCAACTGAAGCAGAACAGAAATGATCTGCCGGTAAAGATTTGGTTCATCTTCAAGCAACTGCTTGAGTTTTTTGATCTTTTCTTCAATGGAAGTACTTTTACTTGATGTGATCATCAAAAGTTCAAGGAACTTCTTCAAATTATACGTGTCTTCCCCCAACTCTTCCAGTGGTGCAATGACCTCCTGGGCTTTGTCGTACTGGTGCATCATTTCATAGACAACCCCCAGTTCATACAGTACGGTCACATTACGCGGCTTCTTCCTTAGCACTTCCACATAGATGGAGCGTGCTCTTTCCAGAAAACCGGCATGCAGATAGGTATTCCCCAGCCTCTCCATCAGTTCCAGCTTTCCCTGATCATTGGGAATGTGTTTGATCAGATAGAGATAAATAGAGATGGATTTATGATATTCCCCGGAGTTTTCAAACGCTTTTGCGAGCAGAGAAAGAGGTTTGAGCAAGTGTGCTTCAAAAGGCATATCCGCAGTATCCAGTGCACATTCGGCAGAGTCGAACTTGTCAAGGAACTTGAGTAGATTTCCCTGTTCCTTCTGCTGTTTGTACAGTCCCCATCCATAGGTAGCCACAGCGATGATAAGAGCAATGATGACAATGAGCAGAATGCTGAACAGAGGGTCATTGTATCCGGGTAGAAAATTTTCCAATTGCTGCCTTTTTGGGTCATAGGGTATTTAGAGGGTATTATTATACCTAATTAGATATAATTCTCTTATGATAGATAACGCCTCCATTGAATCCCTTAAAAGCAGTATTGACATTGTTGATGTCGTCGGCAGTTTTGTAGAATTACGCAAAGCCGGAGCCAATTACAAAGCCAACTGTCCTTTTCACGGGGAAAAAACCCCCTCATTTGTTGTCAGCCCTTCCAAGCAGATCTACCACTGTTTTGGCTGTGGTGTCGGAGGGGACAGCATTAAATTTGTAATGGAACTGGAAAAACTGTCTTATCCCGAAGCCATAGAGAAACTGGCTTCCATGTTCAATTTTTCACTTTCCTATACCAAAGGATCTTCGGATTATTCCGATGCCAAACGGGTGCTTGAAGCACTGCAGGTCTGGTATGTCAAAAATCTTGAACATAATACTACGGCCAGGCAGTATCTTCTGGACAGAGGTATTGCAGAGAGTTCCATACAGAAATTCGGTATCGGCTATGTGCCGGAGGGGAATTCTGTGATGAATTTTCTCAACTCTGCACTTTTGCCTCTGCCTAAAGCGGTTGAGGCAGGTGTCCTGGCTCAAGGTGAAGGAGGACGATATTATGCCAGACTGGTAGAGCGTATCACTTTTCCCATCTTTTCCACTTCCGGTGCGGCTGTTGGTTTCGGAGGCCGTACCATTACCAATCATCCTGCCAAATACATCAATTCACCGCAAACAAAACTTTTTAACAAATCGCGTCTGCTTTACGGCTACGACCTGGCAAAAGAGAGTATTTATAAAAATAAAAAACTGATTGTCTGTGAAGGATATCTGGATGTCGTGATGTTCCATCAGGCAGGGTTTACGGAAGCTGTTGCAAGTATGGGTACAGCCTTGACACCTGAGCATCTGCCATTGCTGAGAAAGGGCGATCCAAAGATCATTTTGGCCTATGACGGAGACAAGGCGGGGCAGGCTGCGGCAATGAAAGCAGCACAGATGCTTTCACATGCAGGATTTGACGGGGGTGTGGTGCTGTTCCCTGACGGACAGGATCCTGCAGACCTTATTGCCAAGGGGCAGAGTGAAGAGGTGGCTAAACTTTTACGTGAAGCCAAGCCCCTGATCCCTTTTGTACTGGAACAGACCATCGATGCGTTTGATCTGAATGATCCTAGAGCCAAAGAGGCAGCTTTTGGTAATGCCAAGCAGTTTCTGGAGAGTCTGACACCTATTATCAAAGATGCCTATATCCCGATGGCAGCAACGCTTTTGGGTGTCTCTCCGGCACTGTTCGGAAATCAGACGAACCAGTCAAGACCAAGAGATAATTTTTCCCAAAAACGTGATGATGTGGCACAATTGAGTATTTTAAAAACCCTTTTGGAAAAACCTGATCTGATAGACTCGGTACTGGATGTCATTGATGTCAATATGTTCGGAGGATATGCGGAACTTTTCTCGGCACTGATCAAAGGAGAAAAGGAGCATCCCCACTTGATGGGGTTGGCAGTGGACGATACATTTGAGGTGATGAGTGAAGAGGAATTACAGAATGTTTTGCGTAATTTTCTCATTAAACATTATGATAGCAAATTGAGAATTATTGTGGCAGATACAAGTATGCCTTTTGCCAAGAAAAGTTTTATGATACGTAAAATAAAAACCGATATAATACCACGACTCAAACGAGGCGAACTTGTCTCTTTTGACACCAATATATAAGGATACAACATGGCAACAGCAAGTGCAAGACATATTTTAGTGGACAGTGAAGAAAAATGTAACGAACTCAAAGAGCAGATCAATTCAGGTGAGATCACTTTTGAACAGGCGGCAAAAGAGAATTCTACCTGCCCATCGGGTGCGAACGGTGGAGATCTTGGAACTTTTTCTCAGGGACAGATGGTACCTGAATTTGACAAAGTAGTTTTCAATGATGAAGTCGGTGTGGTACACGGACCGGTCAAAACACAATTCGGTTATCATCTTTTGGAAGTGACTTCACGTTCATAATCACATACTAAAGGGTAGATTTAATCTGCCTTTTGATAGAATTCTTTTCTAACTTACAATGTGGGGGCTTAGCTCAGCTGGGAGAGCGCTTCGCTGGCAGCG
>CAZCBU010000232.1:0-2864 GCA_964496995.1 uncultured Sulfurovum sp. | reverse complement strand
AAGCCTGATGAAATAGTTGAAGGTGAAGAGAATAATGAAACAAACAGTGATAATACATTAGGATTAGAGTAGAAAATGAAAAAAAAATATAACGTAGCAATAGTAGGTGCTTCGGGTGCGGTGGGTGAAGAACTCTTAATAGTCTTGGAGAATTTTAATTTTCCTATCAATAACCTTTTACCGCTTGCTTCTGCAAACTCTGTAGGGGTTGAGGTAGAGTGCCAGGGTCGTGTTTTCAAGATCGAAGAGTTGACAGAAACGGTTTTTGAAGGCAGAGATATTGATATCGCTTTCTTCTCTGCGGGTGGAAGCATCTCTGAGAAGTATGCAAAGTATGCGGTAGAGGCAGGTGCGGTGGTTATTGACAATACCTCACATTTCAGAATGAACCCGAATGTACCTTTGGTCGTACCGGAAGTCAACCCTGAAGACATTGATCTCTGGGAAGACACAGGGATCATTGCCAATCCGAACTGCTCGACCATTCAGATGGTACAACTTTTAAAGCCGCTTCATGACCTGTATGGTATTAAAAGAGTAGATGTCAGTACCTATCAGGCAGTATCAGGTGCAGGAAAAGCCGGTATGGAAGAACTTGTAAAACAGATGCAGGATTTCTTTTCCTTTAAACTGAATGAAACAGAGGTGAAAGCCTTTACCCATCAGATCGCTTTGAATGTGATTCCTCATATTGATGTACCGCAGCCGAATGGATATACCAAGGAAGAGATGAAAATGGTCAACGAGACCAACAAGATCATGCACTCTGATTTCGCAGTCTCCGCAACTTGTGTCCGTGTACCGGTTTTACGTTCGCACTCTGAGTCTATTACCATTACTTTTAAAGAAGGTGTGGATGTTTCTGTAGAAGAGGCAAGAGAAGTACTTGGAAACTTTGAGAATGTTGTGGTAATGGATGATATTGAGAACAATATCTACCCAATGCCTACGACTGCGACTGATACCGATGAGACTTATGTCGGACGTATCAGAAAAGATATCTATGCGGAAAACATTCTGCATATCTGGGGTGTGGCTGATCAGGTAAGAGTAGGGGCGGCAACAAACTCTGTGCGTATCGCCCAGAAGTGGATCGCACTAGAGGAAAATGTCTAATGTTGGAAAAATTATTTGAAGGTGCCATCTGGCGAAGCCGTTTTATTGTGATATTGGCTGTGATCTTCGGCCTATTGGGAGCAGTGATACTTTTTGTGGTTGCCTCAATGGATATTTGGAATGTGGCAGTGTATACAGTGACGGCTATAATAACCCATGTACATCCAGAAACTTTTCATGAAGATATTGTCGCGGGTATTATTGGTGCAGTTGACTTGTATCTGATTGCCGTGGTCATGTTTATCTTTGCTTTTGGTATTTATGAACTGTTTATCTCAGATATTGATGAAGCCAGTGGAAAGAACGGCAGTCAGATCCTGGCAATTCGTTCTATCGATGAGCTCAAAGATAAAATTGCCAAAGTGATCGTGATGGTCTTAGTGGTGAACTTTTTTCAAAGAGTATTACATACAGAGTTTACAACACCTCTAGAGATGTTGTATTTTGCGCTTTCCATTACTGCATTGGCAGTAGGATTGAGTTTTTTAAGTAAGGTAGGAAAACATTAATGTCTAAAATATTTGTAGATGCCTGTTTAGGCAAAGAGACCCCATATACACCAGTATGGATGATGAGACAGGCAGGGCGTTACCTGCCGGAATACATGGCGGTAAGAGCAGAAGCAGGAAATTTCCTTAACCTTTGTCATAACCCTGAAAAAGCAGCAGAAGTAACTATTCAGCCGCTTGATATTGTTGGTGTGGATGCAGCTATTCTCTTTTCTGATATCCTTGTCATTCCTGATGAGATGGGAATGGACCTGAGCTTTGTAAAAGGTGAAGGGCCGAAATTCTCTGACCCGCTTGAGTCACAGGAAGATCTTGACAGACTCATCGGCGGCGAAGAGGCAGCGTCAAAATTGACTTATGTGTATGACACTATTAAACTGCTTAGAAAACAGTTGGATGAGAGAGGCGATGAGATCGCATTGATTGGTTTCACAGGTGCTCCATGGACACTTGCGACGTATATGATCGAAGGTCAGGGAACAAAGACATACAACATTTGTAAAAAAATGATGTATTCAAACCCTGAACTGCTTCATAATATTCTTGCAAAAGTGACTGAAGTGGTCAAGTACTATATGGAAAAGCAGATCGAAGCAGGTATTGATGTCGTTCAGATCTTCGACTCATGGGCAGCAGCGATCGAACCGGGTAAATACGATGAGTTCTCATGGAAATACATGGTTGAGATCGCAGATCATCTCAAAGCCAAGTATCCTGATACGCCTATTATCATGTTCCCTAAAGGTGTGGCATCTTTCATTGAAAGAGGGCTTGTTTATGGAAACTTCGATGTCTTCGGTGTAGACTGGGGAACCCCAATGGCACTGGCTAAAGAGAAACTGGGAGACAAATACGTCCTTCAGGGAAATATGGAGCCATGCAGACTCTACAGCAAAGAAGCAACCACCGAATGTGTAGAAGCGATCCAGGAGATCATGGGTGGGAAAAGACACATCTTCAATCTCGGACACGGAATTCTTCCTGATGTCCCGGTTGAAAATGCTAAGCATTTTGTTTCAGAATGTCAGAGAGTTTCAGGGAAAAAATAACTCTCTGAATACTCATAAAGGAACTTTATGAAAAGAGAAACACATCGTATTGCTGTTGAAGAATGCGAAATGGATATTGTCGGACATAAGATCTTTGTCCGTTTGAAAGATATTCCTATGTATATCTCTAAAAAGACCAAAGACAGCATTCGTAACCGTTACTCCCACTCTATTGAAGTAGGCTTGAGTA
>CAZCBU010000231.1:0-7325 GCA_964496995.1 uncultured Sulfurovum sp. | reverse complement strand
CTCAGCTCAAAATAAAGGAATCCCAATGAGTGAAGATTTTAATGCAAAAATGAAACTTCTGATCAAAAGTGAAAAAGCACTTTTGAGTCTGGAAATGAGGAAAAAAAGTAGACAGACCGTATGGGTAGCCCTTGCACTTTTAGCTGTACTGATCACACTGATCATGGTCAATGTCACGGTATATCTTTACCTTTCAACTACCCACTCCAACCTTGAAGCTGCAGCCATTCTTACAGGGTTGAACCTTGGGGTTGCCATTCTTTTCTTTATCATCGCCTCTCGGCAGGACAGAGGGGTTGAAGCAGAAAGTATAGAAGGCATTCGTGATTTTGCCTGGGAACAGGTCTCTACCGATATCAATGAAATGAAACAAAATGTTACGGACTTCAAGGACTCTGTAGTAAAAGTCAAGAAAACAGTAGACGGTTTTACAACGGGAGACGCTTTTGGCATTAAAAAAGTATTACCCATCATCACTACACTGATAGACTTGAACAAAAGAAAATAAGGTACACAGCATGGTCATGATCATTCTTAACGGGAAAAAAGCTGGTATACCCACAGTGCGCAGTGCCATTGCTGCTTTTCGAAAAGAGGAAGACGATGTACAGGTACGCGTGACCTATGAGTATGGTGATGTTGAGCGTTTTATGCTTGAGGCTGTAGAGAATGGTGTAGAACGTCTCATCATTGGCGGGGGTGACGGTTCGGTCAATGAAGTGGTAGATGCCATGGCAAAGCTTCCCCGGACAGAACGTCCGACATTGGCCATCCTGCCTCTGGGAACTGCCAACGATTTTGCTACCGCCTGTGAAATTCCTCTGGAAAGTCTGGAAGCCCTGCGTTTTGCATGCGCAGGTTCCTCTACCCCTATAGACATAGTGCAAGCCAACGACAGACACTTTATCAACATGGCAACAGCCGGCTTTGGGGCACAGATCACTGCAGAGACACCCGTAGAGTTAAAAAACTTTTTAGGGGGCGGTGCCTACACGCTGACCGGCGTGCTCAAAGCGATGGATTTTGTACCCTATAACAGCAATATCACCACACCGGACAACAGTTTTAAAAACCTCCACATTGTTGCCGGTGCCATATGTAACGGAAAACAGGCTGGGGGAGGACAGGTACTTGCACCCAATGCCCTCATTAACGATGGTCTGCTGGACGTGATCAGCATTTCAGAATTTACACTGATAGATATTCCTCAAATTCTGGAGGAGATCAAAGCGCCTTCGGGAGAAGGCACATTCATCAAATATGTACAAACTCCCCGGGTTGAGAGTGAATCTGAGAAGATCATTCCTGTCAATCTTGACGGAGAGCCCTACAGGAGCCAGAAGATACGTTTTGAGATCGTGCCCGATGCCATTGACCTCATCCTTCCCAAGGACAGCCCTTGTCTGAAGTAAAAAAAGTGACCCGGGTACTCCATTTCTCTGATACCCATGTCGACCTGCAGATCCGTCATATGGCATGGAAGCGCTGGTTCTCCAAACGCGCTATCGGGGCCATTAATCTCCTCAGAGGAAGAAGTAAATATTTTGATGATACCGAGAAGAAAATAGCCGCCCTCATCAAATTTAAAGAAGTGCAGAATATCGATATTGTCATCCATACCGGGGACTATACTGCTTTGGGCCTGGAGAGTGAACTGGAACTTGCCAAAGAGCTTGTCTCCCCGCTGATGACACCACCTCATGCATATGTGACCGTTCCGGGGAACCATGACATTTACGTACATGAGGGAAACAGCCACTACCGTTTCTCCGAGCAGTTCTGCTCTGTCCTGCAAAATGACCTACCTGAGTACTGCAGGGGAGGACACTGGCCGCTCATACGTCTGGTCGGGGACGATATTGCAGTCATTGCACTGAACTCTTCCAAACCCAATCCGATACCCTGGCATTCCAACGGACGCATCCCCCAGGAGCAGCTGGATGCACTTGAAGAGATATTGCAAGACCCGCGTGTCAAAGAGCGTTACCTTTTTGTCATGACCCACTATGCACCCCGTTTGGCAAACGGAGAACCCGATACCAAACTGCATGGACTCATCAATGCAGATGACTTTTTGGAGAAGTGTAAAGCCGTAAAAGCAGGTGCTATTCTATGCGGTCATATACACAAAACTTACCGTCTTGAGCTGGAAGATATGGCATGTGATCTTTACTGTGCAGGTTCTGCAACCATGGAAGGTCATGAAGGATTTTGGGTCTATGAAGTAGATGAGAAAGTACTCAAGGCAAAAGCTGTTGTTTGGGATAATACACAAAACTGTTATATTTACACGTAGGTCGGGGTAC
Organism: uncultured Sulfurovum sp.; assembly: GCA_964496995.1. Lineage (GTDB taxonomy): Bacteria > Campylobacterota > Campylobacteria > Campylobacterales > Sulfurovaceae > Sulfurovum. Next base: position 5,019 of record CAZCBU010000231.1, on the reverse strand, counting down.
CCCGACCTACGAAAATAGATATTGTATCATCTACCAGAAGTAGTTGCAGTTAAACTGGAACATCTTTGCTTCCAGTTCTCCCTGCGCTGCATCAGGATTTAACGTTCCACTGTAACGCAGTTGAAGCTGTGCCTGTGCATTGAGCATATATCCAATAGTAGCCCCCAGAGAATCTGAAGTATGCGCAACACCAGATGGTAGACCGGCAAGTGTCGAATCTCCTATACGTTGAATAAAATAATCTAAAGAGACAAAAATTTCAGCTGTAATATCTCTTGTAATGTGCGCTTCCAGTGTGTACATTGGATCTTGAGAAAGTGTGCTTCCCAAAATACTATCATCATTGTCTCCGTAGAACCATACGGAAGGCAAGATCTCCAGAGTGGTGATCTCTCCGGGTATCCACTCACCCAATGTTTGTACAAAAGGCAGACCCACACGAAGATTCCATCGGTTCATTCCCAAGTTTAATGCTCGATTTCCTTCATAATCACCCGTAGGTGCCGTCACCCCTATAAGCAGAGAGAGTAGCGTATCTTGTTTGTATGTTCCAAATGCTTCAGCCGATAATGCAGGTGCACCAAAAAGGTTAATGACCCCTTGCAGATAGAGATCGCCTAAGCCACTTGAAGAACGAAGGTCTTTATTGAGAACTATCCTGGATGTCTCTCCTGAAACTTTACCACCAGTCATCACCGCGGTGACAATAGCAGAGTGACCAGCAACATCTACAATACGATTGTATCCCAAAATACCAATGTTAATATCGGTATCGAGGTAAGGGCTTGTTTGAGAGTTCTCCGGAGTTACAGAGTTCCCTGTTGCTGTCCAGAAATAGGCTTGTAAAATATTCGTCCCCACCGGTGCATTCCAGTACATACGCGGTCCGTCATCTACGGCAGAGAGCACACTACTCAATCCTGCTACAAGTAGTACTGTCCTGATATATCTATTCATTTGTCTTGTCCTTGCTTATGTGATAAATAAAATTCCCATTTCACAGAAGCTTTATTTAGCACACAAAAATCATGCAGGTCGGGGTGCCCTCACCCCGACAAAAATTAAATAAACGGATAAAATTTATTTAACCAACTCGATCTCACCCGGTTTCCATGTTTTGTCATAGAAAGGTTTAAGCGGACCGTAGAAACGGATGACCAGGAACCATGATTTCTTCGGTACGGTCTGTATCCAGTTCTTCTCATGCCCTTTGGGTGCTTTTGGCCCAAAGTAGATATCTACAGAACCATCTTTGTTATAGTCAAGCTTTGCAACCTTGGAGTTGATACTCGGGAAGGGCTGGTCCGGTGTCTGCAACTCTGAACGTGTCTGTGTATCATAAGCCACCAACGACCAGAAATCTTTAGCCGGTACATCTTTCGGGAGTGTCACCTTATAGGTTTTGCTTCCATCCAGAATGTTACCCTCACTGTCCAGTGTATTGCCCGCATAGTTTGAACCAACACCGACCAATTCAAGTGCCATTGCCGGAGTATTTACCGTTGCCTGATAGAAGAAGTGTATTCTTGCATCAAGATTTCTCCCCGCTTCTCCTGTTTTATCCAACCATCGATAGTCACCGCCAATAAAGAATGTTTTCCACGAACTGTTCGGGTAGAGGTAGGTTCTTGGATCTCTTGGGTGAAACATAATGGTACGTGCCGTAGCATTTCCCACTTTGACTGCTTCTGTCAAAATCTTTTTCATTCTCTCATCGGGCTTGAACTCTTTTCCTTTGACAATGCCAATAGACGCTGCGATACCGCGAAGTTCAGGGTCAATGAAACTGAGTAGCTCACGCTGGATCACATCGTTCAACTCTTCAAAATAGGAGAATTTGTTGGAGTGGATCGTATTAAAGTATTTACCCGAACCGGAAACAAATTTCATTGGCTTAGGATTTGCAGCATCTTTGAGAGGATATATCTTTAACTTCTCTCTCCACATCTTCGCTGCGGCATCCGGTTTCCCGTCAACAAGGAAACCTCTCAGGATCATCCAGTTACTGTACGATCTTGACTTTGCTATCCATACATCTCTCTCTTGCCCATTGATCTTCGCTTTGGTTGTAGAGTTGTCTTTAAAGCTGTTTGGTGTAACTTTCAGGTCACCTTTATAGTCAGGTGGAAGAATGATGTAGGTTCCTCCTTTTTTTCTGTCCGGTCCCGGAGCACCCATATCGACAACAAATCTGAAGAAGGCATCATTGACAGTACCCGGTCCTGCACCTGCAGGGATCTCAACCACCACCGGGCCTGTCTTACTCAGGTCAAAGAAAGAAGAAGCATAGACCGTGTCTGTATTTCCTGTCAAAAAGAGTGAGGTGGAGTCCATCAGCTTGTCCATCACCATCACTTCATTGTACTCAGAGACACCCAAAGATGCTGTTCCGGTACGCATACCTTCGATGTTACAGGCAGGGATGAACTTCAGAAAAGTATCGATACCGCGAAGATAGTCAAGGTTGTCATAGACTTTTTGCACTGTATCTCCGGTAGGTACTCCGTCAAAAAAGGTCAATTCACCTATCTTCGAATCAACCTTGTCGGGGGTCATAATGTTTTCAGGTATCTTTATATTATACCCCGGAGTTGGTGCCTCTTTGGCTGTAGATGCACTTACCATAAGTGAAAGTGCCACTACTGAACTTAGCAGTAATTTAGTCATTTGTTTCCTTTATATTATAAATATCTATAATCATAACAGAATAAAAAAATATTATCTATCCTAAAAGCGAAATTTGCCTATAATTTCCTATGCGCAGTAAAAAAAATGTTGAAACCACCAAATTGAAAGAGGGTGAAAGCCTTAAAAAAGAGTTTGACTCCTATGTTGATATGGCAACTTCTGCCGTGGACTGGACCCTCTTCTGCTCCTATCAGCTCAAACCTGACTTTTCCAAAGGCCTGCACAAGATCCTGCAACTCCCTACTATGCAGATCGCCTATACCGATATGTCCGGGGGTATCATGTTCGACTATGTCACACCCGAAGGATGCATTACCTTTTCTGTCATCAAACATATTTCCAATAAAGCCTGTATCGACCAGATGAAACTTGAAAACGGCATGGTCATCATCACCGATGACCAAAAGAAATATAACTTTATATGCTCCGACAGCCTAGAACTCTTTGATATCTCTCTGAACAAAAACGCAGATCCGCTACTTATCAAAAAACTTGGACAGGCCGTTGACAGATATTATCACGATACGGATCAGAAGCTCACCAAATTGATCCAGGGCATCATCGACAGATATACAGAAGATACCGTACTGAGCGCACAAAGCTCAATGAAGATAGAAAAAGAGATCACTGAAGCCATGTGGCATCTGCTTGATACACAAGCAGCCCAAACCCCTCACTTTACCAGATCTGAAAAGATCGCACTGGAAATAAAACAGAAACTCTTCAAACACATGGATGGGCAGATGACCATAGCATCACTGGCAAAAGAGTATACGATCTCTACAAAAAGTCTGCAAAATGCATTCCGTTCACTCTTCGACCTCACCCCCAATGAATTTACACGGCTGCTCAAACTCAATCTTGTACACCATGAACTCGTCCAGTCCAACTCTTCAAACACTTCTGTCATGAAAATTGCACGCAAATGGGGTTTTGCACATATGGGACGTTTCTCAAAATACTATTCAGAACTCTTTGGAGAAAATCCTTCCGTCACCCTGAAAACTGCCATTCCGCAGATAGACGGAATGAATATACACTGCGTAGAAAGACAGGAAGAGATGCTGTAATTCTTCCTTTATTATAGAAAGGTACATAGTCTTTTATCTACTTTTGTGTTACAATGCCAAAATTTACTATGAAATTTATATATAAAGTAAGGCATGCATGAAAAATCTAATTATCGTCGAATCACCGGCAAAAGCAAGAACTATTACCAACTTCCTTGGCAAAGACTACAAGGTCATTGCTTCCAAAGGACACATTAGAGATCTTCCGAAAAGTACATTTGGTATCACTATCGATGACGAAACAGGCGATCTTGTTCCAAAATATTCCATTCCAAGAGATGCCAACCCAACCGTCAAAGAGTTGAAAAAACTTGCAAAACAGGCAGAAACAGTCTATATCGCAACCGATGAGGACCGTGAGGGTGAAGCGATCGGGTACCATATTGCCAAAGCCATTGGGAAAGAGCCAACAGAGCTTCCGCGTATCGTTTTTCACGAGATCACCAAGTCTGCCATTCAGCATGCACTGGAGACACCTCGCAAGGTAGACATGGACTCTGTAGATGCACAGCAGACAAGAAGACTGCTTGACCGTATTGTGGGATATAAGCTCTCACCTCTGCTTGCGTCTAAGATCCAAAAAGGACTGAGTGCCGGTAGAGTTCAGAGTTCTACACTGAAACTCGTGGTTGACAGAGAGCGTGAGATCAAAGCCTTTAAACCCGAAGAGTTCTGGACGATCGATGCGATCTTCCAGAAAAATATCGATGCCTCTATTTATGACTATAACGGGTTAAAGATCGAAAAACTGACCATTAAAACAGAAGCAGATGCCACAGAGATCACTACTGCAGCCAAAGGGGAATCTTTTGTCGTTGCTTCCATCGAAAAGACCAAAAGAAAGACCAAAACACCACCGCCTTTCATGACGTCAACACTGCAGCAGACAGCCTCGACACAGTTGGGATTCTCTCCTAAAAAGACCATGATGGTAGCACAAAAGCTGTATGAAGGCGTCAAAACAGACAAAGGTACCATGGGTGTCATTACCTATATGAGAACAGACTCCATGAACCTTGCAAAAGAGGCGGTTGAGTCTGCAAGAGAATACATCAAAGCCACCTACGGAGACAAATACCTCCCGGCTAAAGCAAAAAACTATGTGACCAAATCAAAAGGGGCACAGGAAGCCCACGAAGCGATCCGTCCGACCATGGTAGACTTCGATGCAAAAATGGCTGCAGACTATCTCTCTGTAGACGAATTGAAACTTTACAGACTAATCTATAACCGTTTCCTTGCCTGTCAAATGACAGAAGCA
>CAZCBU010000230.1:0-14528 GCA_964496995.1 uncultured Sulfurovum sp. | reverse complement strand
AATTGTATTTGGGAGAATAAATTGCTGTAGGGTGTTGTCCCCTGACAACACCTTTAATTTTATCATGAAATTCGAGTTTTCCTTATAATTCCAATATTTGGTGTTGTGAGGGCACAACACCCTACAAAAACACCCATTTTTAAATACCAAAATAAGCATTTTTTTTATTTTTTCCATATTAGAGGTTAAAAAAGGGTTTAAAATGGGTTATTTCGTGTACTGGCTGCCTTATTGTCTATTTTAAAGATTTTGTAGAATCCGTAGGGTGGGTAATAACCCACCACATAATAAAAATGGCCAAAAATAGAAATTCCACCGTAAGGGCTAAAAAATGATAGTATATTTTTTTTGCTGTAGATTTGGCTGAACGGCGTGAGTGAAGCAAAAGAGTTTACATATAGTAAATGACTGAGCGGAACGAAGCCGTTCAGTCGAAGATGCAGTGAAAGAGATATACTATTGGCACCCGACACATTCCTGTGATCTGTCTTCCACATCACCAGAAGATTCAGGAGACTGGGATCTCAAATAGTATGTGGACTTCAATCCAAACTTCCAGGCATTCATATAGATCTCATTCAAATACTTACCACTTGCTTTATCAAGTGTAATAAAGATATTGAGTGACTGTCCCTGATCCAGCCATTTCTGACGTATCGCTCCTGCTTTGATGAGGATGTTCTGATCCAGATCATACGCCGGCGTATAATACTGCCAGGTCTCTGCAGAAAGCTTTGGTGCCACGACCGGGATGAGCCCTGAAAGGTTCTCTTCAAACCATTTACGTTTATAAACCGGTTCGATCGCCTGTGTGGTCCCTGTCAAAATAGAGATAGAGGATGTCGGTGCGATCGCCATCAGGTAACCGTTTCTCATACCGTCTGTTTTAACTTTTTCTCTCAATGCCTGCCAGTCATGGTTGTAACCGAACAGGCCACCTCTGTCAACCAATTTACAGGCATTTTCATTGGCCTTGTCAATAGGGAAGATCCCTTTGGACCAGTCAGAACCTTCAAAGGTCGGATAGGCACCTTTTTCAAGTGCCAGATTGCTTGACTCTCTGATGATATAATAAGAGAATGACTCCATCACTTCATCGATCTTTGTAAAGTGCTCGTGACTTCCCCACTCGATCCCGGATTCTGCAAGCATTTGAGCTTCTCCCATGACACCCAAACCAATGGAGCGTGACTTCTCATTGGTCTTCTTTACTTTTGCAAGCGGGTAGAAGTTCAAGTCGATCACATTATCAAGCATACGTGTGGCAATAGGTACGACACGTTCAAGATCTTCTTTGGTATGTACTTTGGAGAGGTTGACAGATGCAAGGTTACAGACAGCGGTATCACCGTCTGTTTTCTCTTTGTCAACGATCCATATCTGTTTACCGTTAATACTGTCAAGCGCGGTCACTTTCTTCGCCGGTTTGGTCGTACCGTTGTCAACTGTGATCATCTCATTTTCATCATACGCTTCTATTGTACCGTCTTCAAAAGTAAACTGTGACTTGTACGTATTTGGTGCAGTATTCTGGAATATCTCCGTACAGAGATTTGTCGATCTGATCACACCGACATGCTTGTTGGGGTTGGCTCTGTTGGCTGTATCTTTAAAGGTAAGGAAAGGATTTCCTGTCTCAAAATAGGAGCGCAGCATCTCTTTCCAAAGGTTTTTCGCAGAAACTCTTTCTCTGGTGATCTCATCATCAGAGTTCTCCAGCTCAATATAGCGTTTCTCAAACTCATCTCCATAAAGCGTTGTCAATTCAGAGACTTCAAAGGGATCAAAAAGTGTCCACATCTCATCGGCTTCCACTCTTGCCATAAAGAGGTCATTTAGCCAGATCGCAGGGAAAAGATCATGTGCTCTACGGCGCTCTTCTCCGGAGTTCTTTTTGAGGTCAAGAAAATCTCTGATGTCCACATGCCAAGGCTCAACATAAACCGCGATAGCCCCTTTACGTGTCCCAAGCTGATCTACCGCAATGGCAACATCATTGGCGATCTTCAGGAAAGGAACGATCCCTCCTGCAGCATGTTTGTGCCCGTCAATGAACGATCCCATACCTCTGACAAGTGACCAGTCCCAGCCGATCCCTCCTCCAAATTTTGACAAAAGTGCCATCTCTTTGTAAACATCAAATATCCCTTCGATGTTGTCAGGTGTAGAGCCGATGTAACAGGAGCTTAACTGGTGTCTTGGCGTTCTTGCATTTGAGAGTGTCGGTGTTGCTGCCATCACTTCAAATTTAGACATGATGTCATAGAATTTTTTTGCCCAGGTCTGACAATCAAATTCATTTTGTGCCAGGAACATTGCCACACCCATGAAAAGCTGCTGTGGCAACTCTATAGGCTCTCCTTTACGGTCTTTGAGCAAGTATCTGTCATACAGTGTTCTGATACCAAGGTAAGAGAACTGAAGGTCACGCTCCGGCTTGATATAGTCATTCAGTTCATCAAGGTCATACTTGTCTTTCAGTCCAAGAACGATCCTTCCCTCTTTTTCCCCGCGGGCAAAGTAATCACGCAAATGGTTATACCCTGTAAAGCCTGTTGCCTTGTGATAGATATCATAAAGGAAGAGTCTGGAAGCCACAAAGGTCCAGTTCGGTCTGTCGATATCGATCTTGTCAACAGCTGTCTTAATAAGTGTCGTCTGTATCTCTTCTGTAGTGATCATGTCACGGAACTGTAGCTTGGCATCGACTTCCAATTCACTCTGACTTACACCATCAAGCCCTTCTACCGATGCTGATGTGTACTTCTGAATCTTGGATACATCCAATGTCTCTACTCTACCGTTACGCTTTACTACTCTGATCATTATCACTCCCGTTCTACGTCATTTATATATGAAAAAACCCCTGTCCTGAGGTAAAATATTAAATTGATTTTACTCAAATAATGCTTGCAGATTTGTTAATTTCTGTATCATTTTTAAACAATACTTTTATAAGATAATGTGATACTTTGAGAAGTGCCGGCAGGAGCGGAAGTGTTAAAAAATATTCAATTTTTTTGATGCAAAATATAATAGGTTGGGACAAGACATCCCAACCTACAGATTATTTAAAAACTCTTTTAAATATTGCATCTACGTTTTTGGTATAATAATCGAAGTTGAAACACTCTCTGATCTGCTCTTCACTCAAAGACTCTCTTAACTCATCATCTGCAAGCAGGTATTGCAAATAAAGAGATTCGCCTTTTTCATTGGTCGTAGGTTTTCCCTGCTGGATCTCTTCCCATACTTTCATAGCATTACGCTGTACAATACGATAAGCATCTTCACGACTTACTCCTGCTTTAGGCAATTCAAGCAGTACACGCTGAGAGAAGACCAAACCGCCGGTGAGATTTAGATTTTTCATCATATTCTCTGGCATGACAGTAAGGTTTGCAATGACATTATTCATACGGTGCAGCATAAAGTCTGATGTAATGAATGCATCCGGTAACCAAAATCTTTCTGTAGATGAGTGAGAAATATCTCTCTCATGCCATAGTGCTACATTTTCCATAGCAGGTGCTGCGTATGCTCTGATCATTCTGGCAAGCCCTGTGATATTTTCTGTCAAGATAGGGTTTCTTTTGTGCGGCATTGCAGAAGAACCTTTTTGCCCTTTTGCGAAATACTCTTCTGCTTCATACACCTCTGTTCTTTGTAAATGTCTTACCTGTACAGCAAACTTCTCTACAGAAGATGCCAACAGCGCCAAAGTCGTTGCCAATCTTGCGTATCTGTCTCTGTGGATCACCTGGTTTGAACATGGTTCAGGTTTTAATCCTAACTCTTCCATGGCATACTCTTCAAGCTCCAGTGGTGCATGGGCAAAGTTACCCATCGCTCCTGATATCTGGCCCACAGCAATGACTTCCATAGTCTGTTCAAGGTTCGTTAAGTGACGTGCCATCTCATCATACCAAACAGCCAAAGTCAAACCAAATGTAATAGGTTCTCCATGAATACCATGTGAACGACCGACCATCAAAGTCATCTTATGCTCTTCGGCACGTTTTTTGATAGATCCCATAAGCATCTTGACATCTTCAATGATGATTTCCAGTGAGGCTTTCATCTGTAGAGCCACACCTGTGTCAACAGCATCCGAAGATGTCATCCCGTAGTGAAACCATCTGGACTCTTCACCCAGACTCTCACTCACAGAGGTATTGAAAGCGATCAGATCATGTTTTGTTACCGCTTCTATCTCTTCGATTCTCTCTACTGAGAAGGTGGCATTCTTAACGATCTTTTCACAATCTTCATCAGGGATAAGCCCTAATCTATTCCAAGCTTTTACCGCTGCCTTTTCTACCTCAAGCCATGCTGCATATCTTGCCTGCTGTGTCCACTTTTCTGCCATCTCTGGTCTTGAATATCTTTCAACCATGTCATACCTTCATATGTATAAAATTTTGGTATTATTCTACCAAAATTGCTGTTATATAAGGGTTAGAGAAAATGCCATTTGTCAAAGAGAAATTCACTGTACCAAAGAAGATGCCTGCCTTTCTTTTTATCATGCGTACTTTCAATTTCACACAGGGGCAGGCACAGCGTGTACTTGCCAAAGGCCGTCTATTAATTGACGGTGTCTCCATTTTCAATACCGGAGAGAGTATCGAGGGAGAAGTTGAAGTGGTTTATTTCAAGCCTGACTCCAAAGGCAACCGCCCACTTTTTCAAAATAAAGACTTCATGATATTTGAGAAGTTCTCAGGGGTTTTGGTCCATCCCAATACCATGGCCACCCCCTACTCCCTTCTCGATGAAATACGTACCATTGCGGGCGACAGTGCCAATGCTGTGCATCGCATCGATATGGAAACTTCCGGATTGCTTCTTGCTTCAAAACACAAGAAGGCGGAGTCTTATCTGAAGTCCTCTTTTGAGAGTAGGACCATAACAAAATCCTACCTTGCCTGGGTAGACGGAAAGCTTACCGATCCCTTCTCGGTATCTGAACCGATCAAGATAAACAACGATTACTCTCAGATAAAACATAAGGTATTCATCTCTTCAAAAGGTAAAGCTTCCCATACTGACTTTACCCCTTTGGAGTATGATGAAACACTCGATGCTACACTGGTAGCCTGCTATCCCCATACAGGAAGAACACATCAGATCAGGGTACATTTGTTTCACGTGAAACATCCGATTTTAGGTGATCCGATCTATGGTTGCACCTTCCAGGATTCCAATGATTATCTGGAAGATATTCTTTCTCCTGAAGAGCGTCTTGTAAAGACAGGAGCAACGAGATTAATGTTGCATGCACAGAGTCTTCGCTTTCCTTATGGTGCGAAGTATCATATAGAAAGTAAAGTGGATTTTGGTGGTATGAGAGATCTTATATCTCCAAAACAAAAAAGAAAATTCAATCTCTCGTAGGTTGGGATGAGGACATCCCGACCTACGTAAACTTTTAAAGTAAAATACAATTTTATGATAATTCATTTACTCCTTGCAAGATTAACTTTTGATGAAGTACAATTTCCAGCGTTAGCAGTTTGCGTTTTATTCTTTTTTGGTTACTTCTGAAAAAAATTATTATTCATCTTCTTCTCTATTTGCTTCATACACAAACCATCCACCGCCAACACCAACAACTAAAATAATAAATATCAATAAAAATGTTTGAATATCCGGCATTATGCTTCTCCCTCTGATTCTTGTTCACGAAGCTGTCCGCAGGCAGCTGAAATATCCAAGCCCTTGGACTCTCGGATAGTGCAGTGTAATCCTCTTTTAGTAAGGTATTCCTGAAATTTCTTCATATCTTGTTCAGACGGACGTTTGAATTCTGTTCCCCCGTAAGGATTGAAATAGATCAAATTGACTTTTGCTTTGATACCGTCCAATAAAGAGAGTAACTTCTTTGCAGCGGAGATGTCATCATTGACATCTTTGATGACAAGATACTCGAACATGACACGTTTTCTGGCATTGACAGGAAAATTTTTCACCGCACTGATAATAGAAGCAATATTATAGGCTTTGTTAATAGGCATTAACTGTTGACGGAGTTCATCATCCACTGCATGCAGGGAAATCGCCAAATTGATACCCAGATCTTCTTTACCCAGCTTTTCTATCTTTGAGGAGAGACCAGAAGTTGAGATGGTCTGTCTGTGCGGAGCGATCGCCATACCTTCTTCATCTGCAAAGAGTTTGACAGACTTGACAACATTCTCAAAGTTGTCCAATGGCTCACCCATACCCATGTAGACGATATTGACACGGCGGTTGGCATCGATCTCATTGTCTTTTTTGATCATACGCAGCTGCTCCGTGATTTCACCGGCAGTCAAATTACGCATAAACCCGCCCTTTGCGGTCAAACAGAAGGCGCACCCTACCTTGCACCCTACCTGGGAGGAGATACACACTGTATAGCGTTCCTGATGCTTTACAGAGCCATCTTCATGATACTCTTTATCTCTCATCAATAGCAGAACCGCTTCCACTGTATGGCCGTCATGCAGTTCAAAAAGATATTTTCGGCTTCCGTCCATACTGTTCTGTACCGTTAACATTTTCAATGGTGTGAGCGTATACTCTTCATCCAGTTTCTCTCTCATCTCTTTTGGGAGATTTTTCATTCCTTCAAAAGAATCGGCATATTTGTGGTAGATCCAGTTGTAGATCTGTTTTGCTCTGAAAGAAGGTTTGATACTCTCTGCCAACTCTTCTTTGCTAAAGTCCTGTATTATTTTTTTTGTCATTGTTTTTTTGCTGCTTGTTCTTTGATCATATCTTTTACGTAAGCATCCAATTTTGCCATACCTTCTTTCTGGTTCTTCAAAAAATCTTCATGTGCATTTTCATCACAGTAATTGGTCACCACAAAAATACCTCCAGCAGAAATACCATAGAACTGTGCCACTTTCATCACGGCAAAAAATTCCATATTCTCTATCTGTACATTCTGTGCCGTATAGTATTTTCCTATCTCTTTATCTGTCGTAATATAATTCGAAGAATTTACAAGTGTTTCACGTGAAACATCTTTTAGGGATGTCACGACATTATCTATGGGACTGTAAGATTTTCCGGAAAAAAAACTGTTCTCAATATTGGCGGCGGTTTTTGACTCTATAATATCAAAGATCTTTTTTTCGCCATAGGAACCTGCCGTACCTACAAAGAGAATATAGTCAGGTTTTTTTGTCTCACATAAACGTGTAAGATTGATAGCCACTTCCATCATACCCACACCTACAGGCATTGCAAAGTCAAACTGTTCACTTTTACCAGCACAAATGATCATATTTTAAGTCCTTACCGGTATATTTTTTGCGCTAAGATAGCGTTTTAATTCCATAATGTCAATCTCTTTGAAGTGAAAAATAGAAGCGGCCAGTGCAGCATCTGCATTGCCAAGGGTAAAAGCCTCTTCTATATGCTTCATGGTTCCTGCACCGCCTGAAGCGATCACAGGGATATTGACCAACTCACCTATTTTCTTGTTCAGTTCATTGTCAAAACCCGCTTTTGTTCCATCTGCATCCATCGAGGTCACAAGGAGCTCACCTGCACCTCTGTTGTACGCTTCTTTAGCCCACTGCAGAGCATCGATCCCGGTATCCTTACGTCCGCCATGGGTAAAAATATGCCACTCACCCTCAGCTACCCTCTTGGCATCAATCGCAACAACAATACACTGGGAACCAAAACGCTTGGCACCCTCTTCAATGAAGTCTGGCCTTTTGATCGCTGCTGAGTTAATACTGACTTTATCACATCCCACATTGAGAAGATTATAGATATCCGAGAGTTCACGGATCCCGCCGCCAACCGTAAGAGGAATGAACACTTCTTTGCCCACTTGCTTCACCACATCTACAATGGTATCTCTGCCTTCATGGGTAGCACCAATATCCAGAAAAGTGATCTCATCCGCTCCCTCTTCATTATAGCGATACGCCACCTCTACAGGGTCTCCTGCATCACGCAGTCCTACAAAGTTCACACCTTTAACCACACGCCCGTTATCTACATCAAGACAGGGGATGATACGTTTTGCAAAATAATCCATAAAGTCGACTCGTTTCATTGTTAATTTATGGTAGAATTATACAAAAATTATCCCAAATAGGGGATTAGCATCAAGTATAAAGGTAGATTATAGTATGATTATCGATGATTTGGCGGAATTCGCTTCAAAGAAATTTGGCCAGAACTTTTTAAAAAATGATATCTATCTACACAAAATCATCCAAGCGATGCCCAATGACAACCTTAAGGTTGCAGAAATCGGGCCTGGCTTAGGTGATTTAACCAAAGAGCTTGTAAAAGCTAGAAATGTCACAGCATTTGAGGTTGATAAAAGATTATGTGAGCATCTTACAACAGAATTTGAAGAGCCCATCCGCAAAGGGACCTTTGAACTGCGTTGCGGAGATGTGCTTGAGCGTTGGGAGTCGGGAAGCCTTCTGGATGAACCTTATCATCTGGTAGCTAACTTGCCCTATTATATAGCAACCAATATCATTTTAAAAGCATTTAGAGATGAACATTGCCGGTCCGTTCTGGTCATGGTTCAGAAAGAAGTAGCTGTAAAGTTTGCAGCACTCGCAAAACAGAAGGAGTTCTCGGCTCTCTCTGTACTCGCGACCAGCGTGGGAAAAGCGACACTCTGTTTCGAAGTAGAACCCGAAGCATTCGTACCGCCTCCGAACGTTACTTCTGCTGTGCTTTTAATAGAAAAAGAACGATCACGGGATGATAAGAAGTTTGAATCATTTTTGAAAGTTGCCTTTCAGCAGCCAAGAAAAAAACTCTCAAAAAATCTCATGGCGGTCTTTTCCAAAGATATGGTCAACCAAACCTTTGCAAAGCTGGATCTCGATCCGAACTTGCGACCTCATGAAGCTGAGACATCTATTTATCATCACATATATAATGAATTAAAGGATAATTTAGATGGAAAGCAACAAACAAAACAGCGAAAACTCTCAAAATCAAGAGCAAAAAACTCCCAATAACCCACAAAACAGGGAGAGAAGACCAAACCCGCACAGACAAAACAATCAGGGTCAAAACAGAAATACACAACAGGGTGAAAGAACCCAGGGGCAAAATCCGAACAACAGGAAACCAAACCCGAACAAAAAACCCAACCCGAATAAAGAAGTTAACGGGAATGTGCATGACAAAGAGGTGAACGGGAACAAAAAACCTCAGCAGAATAAAAACAGAAGCAACAATAATAACAGTCAGAGCAGGAAACCAAACCCGAACCAGAAACAGGGTAATAAACCCAACAATCAAAATCGAAGTGGCGGAAACAAAGGCAGAGGCCGCAAAAAGAATGTCACCTCTGTCAATGATGCAATGAAAGCTTCCATCGAAGAGAACAAACGTGTTCAGGAAGCCAGAATGAACCCTTGGAAGCAGATCGATATAGCAAGCAAAGGTAAAATAAGATTTACCCCGCTTGGCGGACTGGGCGAGATCGGCGGGAACATGGCTGTACTTGAGACAGAAAGCTCTGCGATCGTCATCGATGTGGGAATGTCCTTCCCGGATGAGACCATGCACGGTGTAGACATCCTGGTACCGGATTTTTCATACCTTCACGCCATCAAAGACAAGATCAAGGCCATCGTCATTACACACGGTCACGAAGACCACATCGGTGCAATGCCTTACCTCTTCAAAGAGTTGAAATTCCCTATCTACGGAACACCGCTTGCACTTGCAATGATCGAGAACAAATTCAATGAGCATGGACTGAAAGCCGATGCAAAATACTTTAACTTTGTCACCAAAAGAAAGCAGTATGACATTGGTGACCTGAAGGTCGAGTGGATACACAATACACACTCTATCATTGATGCCTGTTCTCTCGGTATAGAAACACCGGCTGGAACGATTATGCATACGGCTGACTTCAAGATCGACCATACACCGGTAGACGGATACACCATGGACCTTCAGCGTTATGCTTACTATGGATCAAAAGGGGTACTCTGTCTCTTCTCTGATTCAACGAACTCACATAACCCGGGATTCACAAAAAGTGAAATGGTTGTAGGTAAAACATTTGATACACTCTTTGAACTTGCAAAAGGAAGAGTGATCATGTCGACCTTCTCCTCCAATGTGCACCGTATCTTCCAGGCGATGGAAAGAGGGGTTAAGCATGGCAGAAAGATCTGTGTGATCGGTCGTTCAATGGAGCGAAACGTGGAAACCAACAGAGCCCTTGGTTTTGTTGATATCGAAGACAAACACTTCATTGAAGTACATGAAGTACCTAAATATGCAGAGAATGAAATACTGATCGTAACCACCGGTTCACAGGGTGAAACAATGGCTGCATTAAACCGTATGGCAACAGATGAGCACAGACATATCAAACTTAAACCGTCTGATACGGTCATTATCTCCGCTTCAGCGATCCCGGGGAATGAAGCTTCTGTATCCAAACTGATGAACCTGCTTATTAAAGCCGGTGTAACGGTAAGATATAAAGAATTTGCAGACATCCACGTATCGGGGCACGCTGCACAGGAAGAGCAGAAACTGATCTTGAGACTGGTTCAGCCCAAATTCTTCCTGCCTGTCCACGGTGAGTACAATCACATTGCAAAACACGCACAAACAGCGATCTCCTGCGGTGTAGACAAAAGAAATATTTTGCTGATGAGTGACGGAGACCAGGTAGAGATCACACCTAAGTTCATCAAAAAAGTTAAAACGGTTAAAACCGGTAAAACCTATATTGACAACCAAAACAATATGACGATCGAAAATGATGTGGTGCTTGACAGACAGAAACTTGCAGAAGACGGCATCGTCAATGTGGTTGCCCAGATCGCACAGAGCAACCAGAAAGTGGTCGGTAAGCCGGTCATCTCCACACACGGCCTTGTTGCAGAGAAAGAGAGCAAGAAGTTCGCCAAAGAGATAGAGACACTGCTTGAGACATTCCTTCTCAATATGAAACCTGAAGCACTTAAGGACCACAGGATCATCGAAAATGATATCAGGTCCGTGATCCGCAAGCATGTGGTAAGAACGAAAAAGAGATACCCGCTTATCATTCCTACGATATTTATCGTATAGCAAATTTTTTCTACATTAAAGGTGGGCAATTGCCCACCCTACGCTATCCCATCAACAAATCATGCTATAATCTCACAACAAAACCTAAAAAAGAAAAAATATGGATCTCATCAAAATTGCACAAGAAACCTTTCATATTGAAGCAGATGCGCTTAACAGAGCTGCTGAGCGTCTTGATCAGACTTTTTTGGATGCCATAGAACTCATACTGCAGACCCGGGGTAAACTGATCATTACCGGTGTGGGAAAATCAGGTCTCGTGGGCGCAAAGATGGCAGCAACTTTTGCCAGTACGGGGACCCCCTCTTTTTTCCTGCACCCTACGGATGCACTTCACGGTGACCTGGGAATGATAGGAAAAAATGATATTCTGATGGCCATCAGCAGCAGTGGAGAGAGTGAAGAACTCACCAAGATCCTGCCGCATATCAAACGTTTTGATATCCCGCTTATCGGCTTGACAAGTCAAAAAAACTCGTCACTAGGGAGTTATGCGGATGTATTCTTGGATATTTCTGTAGAAAAAGAGGCCTGTCCGCTCAATACGGCACCTACAACATCCACCACACTGACCATGGCACTGGGTGATGCCCTTGCCATTGCACTGATGGAAAAGCGCGGATTCAAAAAAGAGGATTTTGCCTCTTTTCATCCCGGCGGTTCTCTGGGTAAGAAACTTTTTATAAAGATCAAAGATCTGATGAGAACAGCCGATCTGCCTGTCATCGATACAAAAACCACTTTAAAAGAAGCGGTGGTGACCATGAGTGAGGGAAAACTCGGAACTGTACTCATTGTTGATCAAAATGGCAAATTTACAGCGCTTTTGAGTGATGGTGACCTCAGGCGTGCATTGATGTCTGAAAGCTTCTCTATGGAGCATTTGGCGATCACCTATGCCACAAAAGAGCCAAAGAGTTACAAAAATACCGAACTCCTGGCAAGCGAAGCACTGGAGATCATAGAAAATGACCGTATACAGCTTTTACCGATCACCAATAGTGAAGAAGAGATCATCGGCGTATTGCACATACACGATCTGATCAATGCCGGCATTAAACGCAAATCATAAAGAAGAAAAAAACATGAGACTAAACAAATTTATATCACATAACAGCAAATACTCCAGACGGGATGCAGACAAACTCATAGAAGCAGGTGAAGTCAGCATCGATAAAAAAACGATCCACGACTTTGCTTACGATGTCCAGGATGAAGACAGGATATTCGTCAAAGGGAAACTGATCAAGCCAAGCTCTGAGCTTACGATCATTGTCTACAACAAACCAAAAGGGACACTGGTCACCAAAAAAGATGACAGGGGGCGCACTACGATCTACCATAAACTGCCGGGAAAATTCAGGCATTTTGTACCTGTAGGCAGACTCGACTATGCCTCAGAGGGCATTTTGCTTCTCACGGACTCGGCAGAAGTAGCTACGGCACTCATGGAGAGCAGTCTTGACCGTACCTATAACCTGAAAATAGACAAACCTGTCTCTGAAGAGATGATCACCGCAATGAAAGAGGGTCTAGTCCTCGATGATGCACGTGCAGGTGCCCATGAGAAGTCAAAGATCTTCTCGATGGAATTTGCCCCTTTTGCAGGATTTGAGATCAGAAGCGAAGGAAAAAACTTTACCAAGCTGCGCGTGACCATTACAGAAGGAAAGAACCGTGAATTAAGACGTTTCTTTGCACACTTTGAAGCCAAAGTACTTGACCTCAAACGTGTTTCCTTCGGAGGTATTGATCTTAACAATCTTCCCACAAACAAAACACGCTTTTTTACAAGAAGAGAATACGATGATGTGCATCAATTCATGAAACGCAGAAAAGCCAATGCCAAAGCCGAAATACTGAACCAGGCCAATGCAAAAAAACAGGAAGAAGAGAATCTTCGTGAAAAAGAGTATCACAAGAACAAAGCCGAAAACCAGAAAAAGTTTAAAAAAAGAGACTGATTCTTGGCCAATTTTGCACTGAAATACCGTCCCAAAACCTTAAATGAAATCATCGGTCAAAGCCACCTTTTAGGGCAAGATGCCGTACTGGGAAAACTCATCACTGCAGGCACCCTCTCCCATACCTTTTTCCACGGACCTCCCGGCTGCGGAAAGACCACTCTCGCAAGGGTCATCGCTACGACTCTGGAGAGACCTTTTTATGAAATGAATGCCACTTCATTGAAGATAGAAGACCTTCGCAAGATATTCAAAGAGTATAGCCATGCCCTGCAAAAACCGCTTATTTTCATCGATGAAGTACATCGGCTGAGTAAAAACCAGCAGGAAGTCCTTCTACCGTTCATGGAGAATAATGCGGCTCTTATAATCGGTGCATCCACAGAAAACCCCTACTACTCCCTCACCGCCGCAATGCGTTCACGTTCGCATCTCTTTCAGCTTGAAGCGATCTCCCAGAATGATATGGAAGTTTACCTGAAAAAGATCATGACAGCAGAAGCTATAAAAGTAGAGGAGGAAGCGAAAGAGTATCTGGTATTCTCTTCCGGAGGTGATGTCAGAGCAATGCTCAACCTGCTTGAGAGCGCCAAAGACATAGAAAGCCCTATTTCACTTGAAACACTCAAACAGATACGTCCTCATGCCATGCAGGCCGGATCTTCAGAAAGTGAAAGCCATTACGAACTCACTTCCGCCATGATCAAAAGTATCAGAGGTTCAGATATTGATGCCGCCATCTATTATCTGGCACGGCTGGTCGATGGAGGAGAACCTGCAGAATTCATTGCAAGACGACTGGCGATCCTGGCAAGTGAAGATATAGGCAATGCCAACCCCCCTGCTCTCAACCTTGCAAGCGCGACACTGAATATTGTGAAACATATAGGCTATCCCGAAGCCAGGATCTCACTTTCACAACTGGTCATATATCTGGCCTCTTCACCCAAGTCCAACTCAGCTTATATGGCTATCAATTCGGCACAGAAAGCCATCAAAGCAGGAGAGATACACCCTATTCCCCCACATATCAAGACACATGCAAAAAACTATGTCTATCCCCATGATTTCGGCGGCTGGGTCAAACAATCCTACCTGAGCAAGCCAGTGCACTTTTATGATACCAAACAGATAGGTTTTGAAAAGACCCTTTGGCAATGGCATGAAAAGATCACTTCTGAACTTTCTGAAAAAGAGTAACACATTTAATTCACACTTCTATGTTAAAATACCGGGAATTTAATAATGGAGATAAAGATGGATTTTACAAAACCCCTACTGACTGCTACTCTGGCTGCTTTTATGCTTACGGGATGTTACAATGAACCGGGTCTGGTACAGGATTCAAGTTATTCACGCACGGCTACCGGTGCAGCAGCCGGTGCTCTGGCAGGTTCCATGGTCGGATACAATACAGGTCATTATGATGCGAAAGATGCTCTTGTAGGAGGCCTTATCGGTGCTGCTGTAGGCGGTGCCATAGGG
>CAZCBU010000229.1:0-2851 GCA_964496995.1 uncultured Sulfurovum sp. | reverse complement strand
GATTCTCCATACGTTCACCGGAGTGGGTGATATGCAGATTTTTCAGTACAACATATGAACTGTTCACCGTGATCACCGTACCTTTTCCCTCTCCCTTGATCACGACATCTTTCTCTTTTCCCAGAATGGTCAGTGGCTTGTTGATCACGATATTTCCCTTGTAGACACCCGCCGGGAGTTTTAAGATTGCACCGGCAGGCGCTTTGTCGATACTCTCCTGAAGAATACCGGCATGGGACAGTATGATAAGCGTAAAAAAGAGAAGTAAAGTTTTTATCATAAAGAAATTTTAACATAAGTAGTGTGATAAAGACTAAAACGATAAAATACGTTTTATGAATAAAATAGCCATTCTTTTCAGCGGTAAAGGATCCAACTTTGCCCATATTGTCAAACATTTGCATCTTAAAGAATTGGAAGTTGTCGTTGCATTGACAAATAACCCGAATGCCGAAGGTATTGCTGTTGCAAAAGAATATGCTATCCCTTTGGAGATCGTAGATCCAAAAGCCTATCCAAGCAGAGAAGATTTTGATGAGGTTGTGGTTGAGAAATTAAGATCCTATAATGCAGAACTGACGGTCCTGGCAGGATTTATGCGCATATTGACACCGGTGTTTACAGAAACTGTCAAGTCTGTAAACCTGCACCCCTCGCTGCTTCCAAGACATAAAGGCTTGAATGCTATTGAGAAGAGTTTTTATGATGGATTTGAAAACGGCGGGGTAACGGTGCATTATGTCACATCCGAACTGGACGGCGGGGAGATCATTCTGCAAAAAGAGATCTCCAAAAAAGGTTTGGACTTTGAAGCGTATGATAAAAAGATACGAGTATTGGAAAAAGAGGTATTGCTGGAAGCCATTATCAAGGCAGTCTCTGAAAGTGAAAGCAGATAATGCAGTACTACAATGATAAGAGTAATGAAAGCGCTGCCAATGTACTTTTTATGTTCTTTCAAATGTTCATGATACTGATCGTTTACGGCTTTGTCTATACCTCTTTGGTAGCAGTGAAACTGGCCGTAGCAAAATATGGTTTGACCTTCATGGCCTATCTTCCTGAGATCATCGCTCTCATAGCCTATCTTGTAGTAATGTCAAGAACAAGGAAACTGTTCAAGACGGGGAAAAGATTACGTGCCGTTGCCTGGATGGTGGGATGGGCCTCTGTCATCATTGTTGCACTCTATGCACATCTTTCCCAACTTATTGTGACATAAAAGAGACCTCATGCTAAAACGATTCCCACCCAAGCACCAAAAGATACTCAAGCTCTCCATTCCTGCTGCTATCAACTCACTGTTGGATATGCTGCAGGTCATCACGGATCTTATCATGGTGGGGCGCATCTCTGCTTTTGCCGTGGCAGCAGTGGGCTTGGGCCTGCAGTCTCTTATGCTGGTCTTTGCGGTATTGACCGTTCTGCATGTGGGAACTTCGGCTTTATTGTCACGTTTTGTCGGTGCAGGCAGAATGAAAAGAGCATCCATTGGACTTTCTACGCTTTTACGTTTCGCTCTGATGTTAAGCATGCCGGCCATGGTCATCTGGTACTTTCTTGCTTCCAATATCTATGCCTGGTTCGGTGCCGCACCGGAAGTCATAGCATTGGGAGAAGAATATGTGCAGATGCTGACCTGGATGATGCCGTTTGTATTTATGAAACTGGTCTTCGTCTCGGCATTGAACTCGGCAGGGGATACGAAAACGCCTATGAAGGTGAAGATCGCCTCCATTCTTTTGAATGTGGTTTTGAATTATCTGCTGATCTTTGGAAAGTACGGCTTCCCTGAACTTGGTGTAATGGGGGCTGCTGTGGGAACCGTGATCGTCAATGCTCTGGAACTCATGGTGTATGTTGTTTTGTATATAAAACGAAGAACACCTTATATCCCTGGATGGAAATACTCGAGATCACTGCTCTCCCGGGCATTGAAAGTCGGTATTCCAGCCTCTATTGAACGTGCTTTGACCTTTGGATCTTTTATGCTTTTTACATTGGTCATTACGCATTACGGAACGGCTGTTCTGGCAGGGTATCAGATAGGTCTGCGAGTAGAAGGTCTGGCATTCATGCCGGGTATTGGTTTTACGATTGCAGCGATGGCACTCATGGGACAGGGACTGGGTGCCAAAAAACCTGAACAGGCCAAAGAAGATGTGCTTCTGGTGCTCAAATATACTTCAGGATTTATGTTCATCCTCTCTTTTTTCATGATCTTCATGCCCGAAAAGATCGTCTGGCTCTTTACCGATGATGCAGCGACCATTGAAGAGGCAAGTCTTTATCTGCGTATTGTCGGGGTATCTCAGATCCCGTTGGCTTTTAACTTTGTACTTTCAGGAGCATTGAGAGGTGCAGGGGACAGTAAAAAAACCTTGAAGATCAATCTGACTTCACTGTGGCTGGTACGTATTGTTCCGGCCTTTTTGCTGAGCTGGTATTTTGAGAATATTCTTTTTGTCTATCTGGCGATGATCTCAGATACTTTTGTAAAAGCAATTTGGCTATGGAGAACATTCAACAAAGGCGAATGGCAAAAAATAAAAGTCTAGGTTTACATCTCTCTGACGTCTACAAAACTTCCACTCTCATAGTCAAGCAGTTTGGGAAAGAGGCAGAGAAGGTTTTTTGCAGCTTCTTCCGGTGACTGGATGTAACTCTCTTTGAGTTTTTTTGCGGAAGGGAACGCTACGTCATCCACTTTGTTTATGATCTTGTCTGTCATCGGTGTTTTAATGATCCCCGGTGCCAATGCGGTAAAGTGAATTTCGGGTAATTCATGGGCATAGACCTTGAGGAGCATATTGAGGGCAGCTTTTGAAAGAGAATACGCACCCCATCCTTT
>CAZCBU010000228.1:0-3352 GCA_964496995.1 uncultured Sulfurovum sp. | reverse complement strand
CACATTGACTTTAAATGCACTGTACCTACCTTTTTCGTAAGCCATCACGAAAGTACCCTCTTTCTTATGCAAAATAGTATTATCCGGTAAAATACACCCTGCTTTCTCTTGGGTCAAAACTTCAATGGTCACAGAACTTCCTGACGGTAACTGCAATGGCTTTGGCAGCATCACTTCCGCCATACTCAAACCGTTTTTGGAAGTGGTATAGATGGCTTTGACATACCCGATTGATGCACCATTCAAGAAGACATCCTGCTCTTTTTTAATGCTTGAATTCTGTGAAGGAGTATAGGAGAAAACCAGTTTTTGTTTCTTGTTGCTCATTGTTAAAATAGGTTTTCCCACTGCGGCAAGGTCACCTTCATGCAACAGTATTTGGTCAACTACACCGTCAAAAGGCGCCACGATCTGCAGGTATGATAGCTGATGCTGCAACTGGGCGATCTTCTGTTTGGTACTTTCCATTGCCGAAGATTTAAGACTCATTGCTACTTTTGAAGTACTGAGTTGTTCTTTTGAAAGCCCACCGATAGCATAAAGTTTTTTATTGCGTTTATAGATATTCTGCATCAGTACCAGGTCACTCTCCTGTGCTTTCAATGTTGCATTCAGCGCATCAATATTCGAACGCAATTCAATCGCATCAATATGGATCAGGATATCACCTTTTTTGACTTTTTGGGACTCTTCGACCAATACCTTTTCTACATACCCTGCCAGTTTGGTAGAGAGTTGAATACTTTTATCCGAAAGGATCTCAGCCAAAAATGCTTTTTTCTCTTTTAAAACACCCTGCTTTGCTTTGACAACCGGTACCAAAAGGTTTTGCGCTGCAGGCGTAGCCTGACCGTCCATCTCTGCCCTGCGTTCATTCAGAAGCCCTTTACCTTTAATAAGCAAGGCCGCCACAGCTACGATCGATACAACGATAACAATTCTTTTTTTTGTCATTACTTCACTCCTTTTTCCAATAAATAATCCATATAAAATTTCCCTTTTTGGTAATTATATTTACTCTCGATCAATTTTGCTTTTGAGATATGTGTCTGAGAGCTTGCATAAAGCAGATCATTAATGGTTGAAACACCATTCTTATAACGCACACGCTCTATTTCTTCACTTTTTTTTGCCAAAGCATACTGCTTCATATTTCCCTGATAGTTTGCATATTCCTGCTTCATCTTCTCATATGCTTCCACCAGTGATTTTCTTAAGTCCAGCAGCGTCTGCTGTTTCTCGAACGTTGCCTGCATTTTTGCGATCTTCGCTTTCTGAGTGACAGCATCATTTTTACCAAAATCAAAAAGCGTCCACTTGGCATTCACTCCGACCTGCCAGTTCTCCTGAGAGTTGAAATCTCCCGGATACTTGTTGCTTCCGTCATTTTCTCCATAGTTGTATCCGTAATAAGAGTTTAGAGAAACTTGAGGATATTTGCCTGCTCTACTCTTTTCTATCCCTTTGTTGGCTTTTTTAATATTCAGGTCTGCAATATGTACTTTATCCAGAGTAGCTGCCTTCTGAAGCAGTCTGTTAATGGAATAATTCGGTTTTTTCACAGAGACTTTGATCGGTTTGATCTCCCCAACATGCTCTAAACCTACCAAGGAAGCCAAAGAAGCTTTGGTCATGGCAATATTTCCTTTGATCACCTCCAGATAAGAGATGTTCCCATAGAGATCATTTTCTGCTTTAAGCAGATCTATCGATGCCTTTTTACCAAGAGTCACCTCTTGTTTGATGATATCTCTTAGTTTTTTAAGTGCCGCTACATGCTTTTGCTGTGCCGCTGACATATCCTGCAGTGCCAAAATAGAGAGGTAAAGCGAAGCCACATTGTAGGCAAGCTGTTCTTTGGTCAACGAGAGTTTGCTTTGTGAAAGCTGTGAAGCAATAGAGTCCATCTCTACCTGTCTTGTCTGGGCAAATCCGGTAAACAGCGGCACTGTATACATCACTCCTGTACCAAAAAGGTTCTCCGTGGTCGGTACACCGGTAGGATCGGTAAAAATACTTGCAGGTGTCAACGGTGCCAAAGTGCGGGGTAGATTATAGTGTGTATAACTTCCCACCAGATCAATACTTCCAAACTGCGCAGACTTACTCTCTTCACGCTGAGTCTCTGCCAACTCCATCTGTGCCTGACTCTGTTTCACTATGGTACTGTGCTTCAGTGCATAGTCTATCAAACTGTTTAATGATTGTCCGAATGATATACTTGTGAAAATGAGTATATACAGCATATGTTTCATATTAGAACTCCCTTGATTATAGGCTATGATTCTAGCAGAGGCACATGAATTTAAAGTGAATTATGTGTAATAAATATAAGTCTTAAATTTTTACTATCAATTCCTATAATCCGATATAACACTTCAACTGGTCATTTTAAACAAAAAAATATTTCCAAAATGCCCTTATATTTATTTTGAAATTGTTTTATACTTATGGTATTATAAAATATGAGGAGTTATTTTGAAAAAAAGAATCGCAGGATTATTGACAATAGGATCATTTAGTTTTATGTTTCAGGGATGTGCTTCTTCATCAATGAACGAAATAACAGAAAAGATCGTAAAGGTAGAAACACCAAAGGGGCAGTACAAGACTGTCAATAAAAGTTCAGGTGCCTATGGAAGATATCAGATCATGCCAAAAACAGCAAAGCATTATGCTAAAAAATTAAATATGAATCATAGAGAGTGGAAGAGACCGGAAAACCAGGATAAAATATATATGGCAATACTCTCAGATAATGTAAATACCTTAAAAAAGAATGGTTATGACATCAATGCCTTTACAGTGTATGGCTGTCATCAGCAAGGTGCCAGTGGATTTGATTATATCATGAAACATAAAAATTTAAATGCAAAAACATGCATGAGGTTAAGAAGAAATCTACCACGTAAATATAAATATATAAAAAATGAAAGATTAAGAGTGGCCTGGATCAATTATTGGTCAAAGAGAATGAAGAACATATAAATACTCACTCTTCCAACACCAACTTTTTCTTGATGTCAAAGGTATCCAAATATGATTTGATATTTTTTCTTAAAGTCATATCGTCCAGTTCAATTTTTTCTTTCATCGGAAACTTCAGGAAAAAAGGTGCCGGCATAATGGAAAATGCTTTACTCGGATTTTTGAGGTACGCGAACATTGCATCTTCCATACGTTTTTCTGTACTGTATTTCATAAGATACCGTTTATAGATCAGACTGCTTGGGATCTGCTGATCTTGATGACGGTTGAGACAGTTTAGCTGCAAAGCATTATCATTCTGTAACTCCTGTGCCGTTAAAAACAGCGTAAAAACACTTAATATCCATACTATTTTTCCCATTTT
>CAZCBU010000227.1:0-5542 GCA_964496995.1 uncultured Sulfurovum sp. | reverse complement strand
AACGCAACAATGCACCGATCATTGTGGTAGACCCGGTCTTTACAAAAACTGCTGCAAAAGCAGACCACTATATACGTATTAGACCAGGTACAGACATCCCGTTTATGTACGGTATGTTACATCTTATCTTCAAAAACGGATGGGAAGACAAAGAGTTTATCAATAGTCGTGTCTATGCGATGGATGACATTAAAGCAGAAGCAGAAAAGTGGACACCGGAAAAAACTTCGGATGTCACAGGTGTGCCTGTAGACAAAATTATCCAGGTGACCAAACTGTATGCGAATGCATCTGTTGGTACACTCATCTGGGCGATGGGACTGACGCAGCATTCTATCGGAAGTTCCAATACCAGAATGGCACCGATCTTGCAACTTGCGCTTGGAAACATGGGTAAAGAGGGTGGTGGAACAAACATTCTTAGAGGTCATGACAATGTACAGGGTGCTACCGATATGGGTTGTCTTTCTGACACACTGCCTGGCTATTATGGACTGAGTGAAGGTTCATGGAAATACTTTGCCTCTTCATGGGGTGTGGACTTTGAATGGCTTCAGGGTCGTTTTAAATCACCTGAGTGGATGGGTAAAAAAGGGTTCACACTCTCACGCTGGTGGGCAGGTGCCCTCAACGGTAAAGATGGTAATGATGCCGTACATAATGCAGGAACAGGTTTGAAGAACCTCTTTGTTATGGGTAACGGTATTACTTCTATTGCACAACAGGCAAAAGTAAAAGAGGGACTTGACAACCTCGATATGATCGTACTTTGTGATCCATTTGTAAATGAAGCAGCGATCCTGACCGATAAACAGGATGATGTATTTATCTTGCCGACGGCAACACAGTTTGAAACTTCAGGAACCGTGGTGGCAACCAACCGTTCGGTACAGTGGAGAAATCAGGTAGTAGCACCACTGTATGAGTCAAAACCGGACCAGTGGATCATGTTTGAATTGGCTAAGAGACTTGGTTTCTATGATGAATACACACAGGGTATGAAGATCAAAGAGAACAAAAAAGAGTTCAAATGGCCTGAAGATGCCACAGATGAAATTGCCAGGATCATTAAAACAATTGGTCTGACCGGGTGGACGGCAAAACGTATCAAGCATCATCAGGCTAACTGGCATATGTTTGACCAGATCACAGGTCGCGGATACGGTAAGATGAAAGGTGAGTATTATGGTCTGCCTTGGCCGTGCTGGACTGAGACACACTCTGGTTCACCGGTATTGTATGATACCGACCGTTCTGTAGCTGAAGGCGGTATGGGGTTCAGAAACAGATTTGGTCTGGAACATGACGGTACGAACCTTTTAGCTGAAGAAGGGTCTGCACCAAAAGACTCTTCGATTGACGGCGGGTACCCTGAGATCAACAGAGACAATATTGAAAAAGTACTCGGTATTACGTTGACTGCAGAAGAGAAAGAAAAGATCGGAAAGAACTGGAAAGTAGATAAGTCAAATATTATTTCTGAAAAATGTATGGAAAAAGGGATCGCCCCTTACGGAAATGCAAAAGCAAGAGCAAAAGTATGGACCTTCCCTGATCAGATACCTATGCACAGAGAGCCTTTACATTCACAAAGAGCGGACCTTGCAAAAGAGTTCCCAACCTATGCAGATAAAGAGAATCACTTTAGAGTAGATACAAAATATATCTCTAAGCAGACAGAACAAGAGTGGGTAAAAGATTTCCCTATTAACCTTGTGACAGGTCGTTTGGTTAACTTGAACGGTGCAGGTATAGAGAACCGTGCTTCCAAATATCTGGCAGCGTTGACACCGGAGATGTTCTGTAGTATTAACCCTGATCTTGCAGGTAAACACGGTATTCGTGATGGTGCAATGATGTGGATACATTCACCGGAAGGTACCAAGATCAAAGTCAAAGCGAAATATTCACATTCGGTTACCCCGGACAGAATATTCATACCGTTCCACTTTGCAGGTTACTTCCAGGGCGAAGACCGTACAGCAAACTTCCCGGCAGGAACAAAACCGTATGCATCTGGTGAGAGTGCCAATACAGTGACAAACTACGGGTATGATATTGTGACTCAGATACCTGAAACAAAAGGTGGACTCTGTCGTATAGAGTTTGCTGAAGAGGAGGCCTAAGATGGGTGAATTTGCAAGAATGAAATTCTATTGTGATGAGCAGAGATGTATAAAATGTGACGGTTGTTCGGTAGCCTGTGCGGAAGCACACGAGTTACCGGATTATATCTCCAGACGTAAGGTCATTACGGTGCATGAAGGCATAGAGAATATGGAATATTCACTCTCTATTGCCTGTATGCACTGTACAGATGCACCTTGTCAGCAGGTTTGTCCTGTGGACTGTTTCTACATTAGAGAAGACGGTATCGTACTGCATGATAAAGATAAATGTATCGGTTGTGCCTACTGTCTCTATGCCTGCCCATTTGGTGCGCCTCAGTTCCCTCTCGACGGAGCTTTTGGTACCAAAGGTGTGATGGATAAGTGTACCATGTGTGCAGGCGGACCGGAAGAGACTAACTCCCATGAGGAGAGAGAGCTTTACGGACAGAATAGAATTTCAGAAGGTAAGGTACCGGTATGTGCAGCAATGTGTTCAACCAAAGCCCTACTTGTTGGAGATTCGGCAGCGATATCAAACATTTATAGAGAACGTGTACTTTCTGTCGGCCATGGTGTGAGTAAACAGCCATACGGTTGGGCAGTTGCATATTCTCAAAATAAAGTACAGGATAAGTAATGAAAACGCGTTATTTGTCTCTCATACTGCTTTTCTCTTCGTTCCTTTTTGGAGCAAAGGCAGATAGTAGTATTTGGGGGAGAGATCTGCTTACACATATTTTAGAGTATGACAAAGAGGGCTCGCTTCATATGGGGCATTGGTTCACTCTGATCCAGAGTACTTATGTAAAGCCGATGCTGCTTTTTGTGCTCATTGTCATACCTTTGGCTTTTATTGCACACTATATGATCGTTGGACCAAAACGTTTTTCACACAAAGGTAAAAGCATTATGATGTTTCCTCTGTTTAAACGTATTAACCACGGGATCGCAGCGATCTCTTTCATGATCATTGTGCCTACAGGGATCATTATGATCTTTGGAAGTACTTTTGGTGGTGGTGCCTTTGTCCGTTTTTGTAAAGAAGCGCATGCTATTTCCGCACCGCTCTTTTTTATCTCAGTTATTCCTATGCTTCTCACATGGGCAAAGCGTATGATCCTTAGCCCTAAAGATGATATAAGATGGCTGAAAATTGTGGGTGGATACCTCTCAAAAGAGAAAAAGCCGATACCTGCAGGGATGTTCAATATGGGTCAGAAGATCTATTTCTGGATCGTAACTTTAGGTGGACTTCTGATGATCTTCACTTCAGTTGTACTTTATTTTGTAGACTTTGAGATCATTCGTCCTGTGTTGGAACATTACAGTCTTTCACAAATAGACTTTTTACGTATGTCTGCTTTGACACATAATATCATTGGTATTGTCATTGTGGCCATGTTCATGGTGCATATTTACATGTCTGTCTTTGCGATTGAAGGTGCGTATAAGTCGATGATCGATGGTACTATGCCTGAAGAAGAGGTGCGTATACTTCACAGCACTTACTATAAAGAGTTACAGGAAAAAGGAGAGGTGTAGTAACCTCTCATTTAGCAAATTACTCGATACTACTAAAAATCAATCTAAGGAATGAAAATGT
The DNA here is from genome assembly GCA_964496995.1 of uncultured Sulfurovum sp. Lineage (GTDB taxonomy): Bacteria > Campylobacterota > Campylobacteria > Campylobacterales > Sulfurovaceae > Sulfurovum. The sequence continues at coordinate 1,828 of CAZCBU010000227.1, read as the reverse complement.
TTAAGAAGATCATGACACTTTTGGTCATAGTGATGCCAATGTATCTTATTTCTGCTCCGGTAGAGAAGTTACCCCATGTGGTCATTGTGACCACTGGTGGTACGGTAGCCATGAAACTGGATGAGAAGACAGGTGCTCTGGTACCGGCAGTCTCAGGAAAAGACCTGATAGAAGCTGTACCGGGTCTGGGTAAAATAGCAACGATAGAGACGCAGGAGTTCATCAATATTGACTCTTCACAAATGACACCTCAGATATGGAGAGACTTGAGTGAAAAAGTAGACAGTATTCTTGCACGTGAAGATGTAACAGGTGTAGTAGTGACTCATGGTACAGATACGATGGAAGAAGGTGTATTCTTTTTGCAGTCTACACTCAAAAGTAAAAAGACCGTAGCCTTTGTAGGGGCACAGCGTTCTGCTTCTGATCTCTCGGCGGATGGTCCGGCAAATATTTATGATGCCGTGATGACTGTTATCTCTCCGGATGCTAAAGGCTGGGGTGCTGTTCTTGTGATGGATCAGTATGTTAACGGTGCACGTTATGTGCAGAAAAGTCATACAACCAATCCGCATACCTTTAAACCGGGTCAGTATGGATACCTCGGATATGTGACCAACAACAAGTTGCTGAAGTTCAATGATGTCATTAAAACAACAAAAGTAGATCTTCCAAAAACCTTGGTAAAAGTACCACTCTTTACTACTTTCCCTGGAGATGACGGTTCATCCATTAAACATGCGGTTGATGACGGTGCCAAGGGTATTGCCGTGGCAGGTCTGGGTGCGGGTAACGTAAGCAAAGAGGTCTTTGAAGCGGTGAAGTATCCCCTTTCAAAAAATGTACCCGTAGTCATCGGTACCAGAGTCTATGAGGGTGGTGTCTACCCGATGTATGGTTCGGAGGGTGGTGGTTCTACGCTGATGAAAGCAGGGGCTATTTTAAGTAAAGATCTTGCCTTGAATAAAGCGAGACTTCTGCTTCTTCTTGGTGTCTCTAATGGTCTAAAAGGTGAGGAACTCTCTAAGCTTTTTGATTAATATTTTTGGGTCAGGTGTGCCTGACCCCTATGATCTTCTACTCTGTAAATACTTCTACATCTCCACCGAACATCTCTACCTCTTTAGTTCTTATGCCGTCATTTACAATGATCTTGTCTGAGATATAGCCTGGACCTCCGTCTCTCATTGTAAAGTGCCAGGTGCCTGAGTCAAAGGTGACGGTACTGCCATCCTGTTTTACATTGTTTACAGCGGTGTCAATACCGACAGGCGGTTCAGAGAGCATGTTCTTTTTGGCATACCAGGTCACGGCTTTTTTCTTGTCAATGTCATAGAGGTAACGCTGAATATAGCCGTCATAACTTTTGTCTGCTTTCTCTTTGATAAAAAATTTGGATGCCATCACCACACTGTTTTTTGTACCATCTTTGTCATAGTCAAAACGGATCGGCTCAGAGTAAAATACCTCTCCTTTAAGGATTGTCTTCTCACCTTTTTTCAGTACTTCCATTTTTTGGAAGCTCTCGTCGGGCTTTTTATCTGGGGATGTTTTCTTCTCTTCGGCCAATACAACATTGGTGCTAAACAGTAGTGCAAAAGAGAGGTAGCATAGTATTTTAAACATGATCTGCCTCCTCATTCCCCGCAGCATTTCTAAGCATAGTTACCCGTTCAAGTACCGCTTCGTAAATTGCTTTGCTTTGTTCAACATAGGGAATCTCCTGTGCAGTGACAGCCGCTATTTTGTCAGCAAGATAGCTATCGCCTATACTCTTTCGCAGCCACTGTTCCAGATTGTCAAAACGCATGGCGACCAGTGTTTTTGC
>CAZCBU010000226.1:0-4264 GCA_964496995.1 uncultured Sulfurovum sp. | reverse complement strand
CTGCCGCTCTGCCTCATACAGTATAAGAGCTGTGGCAACAGAAACATTCAAACTCTGTACCATTCCCATCATTGGGACCATTACCAACACATCTGCCAGAGCAATGACTTCTTCAGAAACACCCTCTTTCTCATTCCCCATGACGATCACGGTGGGTCGGGTATAGCTGATCTCCCTAAAAGATACTGCCTTGTCTGAAAAGTGTGTCACTACAATTTGAAAGCCCTCTTCCTGTTTTTCTTTCAGAAACTGACAGCACTCATTTTGAACGATACGGTGACGGTTCACCCAGTGATGTGCCCCTTGTGTAATCGTTTTGTGTATACGCAGGTCATTATCCTTGACAGTGCTGTAATAGAGGTCCAATACCCCTACTCCGTCACAGGAGCGTAAAATAGCTGAAAGGTTCTGGGAATTATGGACATTGTCCAGAAAGAGTTGAAGCGAAGGCTGCTTACGAAGTAAAATATCGTCTATACGATTGGTACGAAGCTCATTTGTCATGAGGGATTATAGCAGAAAGCTTAGCGAGGTGTATGCTAAACACCATCCACTCTAAGCAGTTTTGTTTTCCCAACCATAAGGTCTATTGTCATACCAATACGTTTAAAGACAGACTCCTGTCTATACTCAAGATTATGCTTTCTACAGATATCTTTGACGATCGGCTGCATTTTCTGGTAATAGCTGAGCGGCATATTGGGGAAGAGGTGATGCTCTATCTGGTAGTTGAGGAACCCATGCAGGAAGTCTATCCAGTCAGAACCGGTATTATAATTGACCGAACCCATGATCTGTCTTAGGTAAAACTCTCCTGTACTCTTATGAGGTTCAGAGAACATATAGATATCATCTGCTGAATGGTTCGGAACGATCACTAAAAAAGAGTGAAGATTGGCAAAAAATTCTGCTATCAGCAAGATAATAAAGGCTGTCCATACGGCATGCAAGCCCAATGGAAGGAAGAAGGCAGGGAAAAGTACGAATTTGATGACAATATAGGGAAGATAATACTCCATCCAGAGTTCAAGTCCGTTTTTGGTTCGCGGATCAAGCTGAAAATCGGTAATTTCCAATTTTTGCTGGTCTCTGTTCTTTTTGTTCTCAAGAATTCTCAGTGTGTTTGGCGCATAATAAAGGAACTTCCACATACCTGCAAATCCGTAAACAATGATATAACGAAGGAACATGGGTGTTTTGGACTGAATGAGCCACTGTAGATTTCTTTCCACATTATCAGGATCATCATCTTCGCCCAAATGATAGTGGTGCATGATATTGTGCTCATACTCCCAGGCCTGCGGCTTGATCCAGTCCAGCCAATCCACATAGCGTCTTGCACCTTTGGCAAAGAATTTTTTAGTGTATCGCTCAGGGATATTGGGTACTTTGTCATATCCGCCATGAAGAATGGGGTGTGTGGTATTTGCCCAGCGTGAGACATTTCCTGTACTGATGAGAAGTGCAGAAACAATGGCCAAAGGCCAGAAGATATAGGCACTGAGCCCGCCTGTAAAAAACTCTGTCAAAGTAATAAGCAGAATAAGCCCATACCCTGAAAAGGTAAATCGTCTTCCCCATCGTTCAAGTTTTAAGAGATGTTGAAAATCTTCTTCATTGGGCGGAGGCATTGTGGACTTGATCGCATCTATATCTTTTTCCAGCTGATCTTTGTCTATATCTTCATATCTTGCGTAATGTGTGTTGTTTTCTGGTGCTTTACTCATTTTCCCTACTTCTAATAATTATTATAATTATATAGAAAGTTATTTAATCTAGGGTCAAAAGCATAAATTCGGGTATAATTTCACAAATCAATACAAAGAATATTTATGTGTGACTTCAATAACCTGAGTGATGAAGAGAAAAAACTTCATCACGAACAACTGCTTCAATGTGCAAATAATTTCGGCGGGAAGAATTTCTTTTTACACCTTCTGGAAGCAATACGAGAGACAAAACCCCATCCGCTCATCGCAGCAAACTCTGAATTTGATACGGAGTTTGGTACGATAACATGGAACAAGGTCATATTTAATGACAAATTACAGCTCTTACTCAAGGCCCGTGTCAACGAAAGTAAGCAGGACAACCTTTTACCGGGGAAAGAGGAAAAAAGTTTTAAAAAAATATTGAATCTTGTACGTACACTCAAACCTATCGTATTTCATGTACATCCTGCCAATAAAGAAGATGGTCCCGGATTTTACTTTCAAACCTTTGATGTTATCAATTCTGAAAAAACAAAACTTGATCCTCTCTTTGATGCCGTCTTCTTCTGTTCTGTCGATGCTGTCAAAAAAGCGTTAAACTATGAACCCAAATAAAGACGGCAAAAAGCGAGCTAACATCAAGTATGGTCTTGATGTTGCAATAGTCCTCAAAGAAGACCAGTCCACAGGCTATCTCACTTACGGGAAAGTCCAAAAGATCCTTACCAACTCCCCTACCCATCCTCATGGTATCAAAGTACGTCTCAATACGGGAGAGGTCGGTCGTGTCAAAGAGATATTGTGACCCTTTTCATTGATGGGGATGCTTTTCCCAATCTTCTTAAACCGATCGTATTCAGAAGTATAGAACGGCTGTCTCTGACAACTAAAGTCATTGCCAATAAAAAGATCACGATCGGGAACTCCAAACATATAGAATATATCATTGTAGATCAGGGTGCCGATGAAGCTGACCATCACATCGTTGAACTCTGTAAGAAAGATGATCTTGTCATCACAGCCGATATCCCTCTTGCAGACAGGATCATCTCGAAAGATGCACATGCGATCGACCATCGCGGTGAACTCTACTCGACTGAGAACATCAAACAGTACCTGGCTATGCGAAATCTGATGGAGAGTATTCGGGAAAGCGGAGAGATGACATCAGGCCCAAAAGCCTTTGGACAAAAAGATGCCCATGCCTTTGCAAACCAGTTCAATGCCTTTTTGGCAAAATATTGCTGATTCTTACAATTCAACTTTAATTATATACCGTTATAATATTATGACTACATCAAGGGGAGTATACCCATCGGAATGAAATGGTATGACAGTGTTAAAGTAAAACTACTTGGGTTTTTTCTTATTATCAGTCTTGTTTTTCTTATTTCCATTATTGTTGCCTTCTTTTTCATAAGAGAAGACAATCTGGAAAAAAATGCAACGGACTCTGCAAACCTTGCAACTTCATTCATAATCCAACATATTAAAGTATCACAGGCAGAAGTAGAAGGAGTCGTCTCTATTTTAGCAGCAACTGCAGCAAGCGAATTCAACAATACCATAGACAATGATGGGGTTATTGCTTCAATTTTGGATGCAGGTCAACGCAATAACCTGAACATTGTCGGCGGCGGTATATGGTTTGAACCCTACACTGTCAAAAAAGAGTTAAAAGATTTTCTACTCTTTTACAACCGTGACCATAACGGCCAATTGGAATTAGTAGACAATTATCTTAATGAAAGTAAAGAAAACTATAGAGATATGTCATTTTATAAACTGGCAAAACACCTTCCTGCCAATACCGTGACATGGACAAGTGTTTATGTCGATCCGGTTACTAAAGTCAATATGATCACTGCTGTCTCACCCATTTACAAAGAGCAGAAATTTATCGGGGTAGCAAGTGTAGATATAAAGATCGGACAAAAGAATAAAGAGTTCTGGAAAGATCTTGAATCACATAACATTTATGTCATGATGGTAGACAAAGATGGTAATTTTATTGGGAAATCCAATACCTTGCAACCCTATATTTCTGCAAAAAATATTTATATGATAAAAAACAAAAAGATCCAAAAGATCATTAAGAAGATCGAACCTGTATTGACGCACACGATCAAACATACTCACAAATCAAAAAATGAGTTACTCAATAAGATCTATTTCATAGAAGATGATCCTATATTCAATCAAAAAAGTGTTTTAGCCGTCTACCATTTTCAGGACACCCATTGGAGTATCATTATCGGTATTCTAAAAGAGCAGGTCTTGGCACAAAGTAACCAAACATTTAAAACCGTACTTATTTTGATCATTGTCTTGACACTCTTGGCAATGATCATAGGGTATCTTGTACTTCAAAAACTTTTTGTATCACCTATTGAGTCGATCAACCAGGAACTCAAAAATTCACTCTCTGAAGACGGTCAGCACTATAAACTTCTCTCTTGTCATGATAAAGGTGAGATCGGCGCACTGGTCGATAATCTCAATGCACGTACGGTTACTCTGGCGGAAACACAGGCAAGAGAAGCAGAGGAAAT
>CAZCBU010000225.1:0-2771 GCA_964496995.1 uncultured Sulfurovum sp. | reverse complement strand
TCCTATAGAAGAAGAGATTGCTCACATCGTGACCTTTATGGAAGAAAAGAAGTATAAAAGTACCCTTCCATACAGACATCTTGCCGTGAAACTGCTTCAGGAAGATGAAGAAATGTACAAAAAGATGCATGATGAGCCCATCTGGATAGAATTACTTCCGATCATTCGTGAAGCGCTGCAGCATATCTACCTGCATACCAATACCAAAGATCTTGAAGAGATCTTTGCGGATGAGCACTTTGCTTTTGCAAAAGGTGCAAAAATGGAAGTCATGTCAGTCAAATCCATGAAAGCAAAGAACCTGACACAGAAGATCGACAATCTACTCATTAACAAAATTCTGGGTATCCCTCTTTTTCTTTTCTTTATGTGGGCACTTTTCCAACTGACCTTTGAATTGGGTTCTGTGCCTATGGATTACATCGATGCAGCCTTTGGATGGTTGGGAGATCAGGTTAAACTCATACTGGGTGAAGGAGAGTTGAGTTCTCTGATCGCTGACGGAATGATCGGTGGTGTGGGAGCGGTCATTATGTTCCTTCCCAATATCATTATCCTCTTTTTCGGGATCGCTTTGCTCGAGACCACAGGCTATATGAGTCGTGTAGCATTTTTACTCGATGGATTTTTTCATAAATTCGGACTGCACGGAAAAAGTTTCATTCCACTAGTCACCGGTTTTGGATGTTCTGTTCCCGCCTATATGGCAGCAAGAACTCTCAAAAATGAAAAAGACCGACTCATTACCCTCTTTATCATCGGCTTTATGTCCTGCGGTGCAAGACTGCCTATTTATGTTCTTTTTGCCGGTGCTTTTTTTGGTAAAGAACAGGCAGGGAATATCCTTTTCATCATCTATATTTCAGGAGCAATACTTGGTCTCTTTATGGCTAAAGCCCTTAAAATGTTTGTTTTTAAAGGTGATGATGAGCCTTTTGTTATGGAGATGCCAAAGTACCGTATGCCCTCTTTTAAGCTCATTTGGCATACAGTGTATGGTCAGGCAAAGTCTTATTTGAAAAAAGCGGGAACTTTCATTTTGGCAGCTTCTGTACTCATATGGTTTGCAAGTAACTACCCTAAAGATCATGAACTCGAGGCACAGTATAAAACAAAAATAGAACATACACTGAACGATGAGGCAAAAGCACAGTTGAATAATGAACTCTCACTCAAACTGCTTGAGCAGAGTTATTTAGGAAAGATCGGCCATGCATCAGAACCATTCTTTGCTCCATTGGGTATGGACTGGCGCATGTCTGTGGCACTGGAAACAGGACTGGCTGCTAAAGAGGTAGTCGTTTCAACACTCGGTGTACTCTATGCACTTGGAGATGATGTAGATGAAGAGAATAGTGGACTCATTGCACAGATCAAAGCGAATATTCCTTTTGCTTCTGCCATTGCATTCATTGTCTTTGTCATGATCTACCTGCCTTGCCTGGCAGCGTCTATGGTCTTTGCCAAAGAAGCAGGAGGATGGAAATACCTTGTGTACCTCTTCTTTATGACCACGGCAAGTGCATGGATATTGAGTTTTATAGCATACAGAGTTACATTAATGATCGCAGGAGGATAAACAATGAAGCTGCCAGAACTGACCAAAGGTGACAAAGCGGAGATCATCAGGATCCATGCTGACAAAGCATTAAAAGACCGTCTCACCTCTTTTGGAGTCATGCGCGGAGAGGAACTGACCGTCAAAGGCTGTTCCATCGCCAAACAGACCATGGAGATAGAGGTAGGATCAACACTGATCGCATTGCGTAAAGATGAGGCTGAAAAAATAGAAGTAGAAAAAGTATAAACTTATTCCTGGGGAGGAAACAATAAAATGAAAAATATTGCACTCAGCACATTATCATTAATGATAATGAGTATTAATACATATGCAGAAAACAATCAGACCGCTTCTGTTTTGGACAATGAGGAGAGGATACAACAACCAGTGAAGATCAAAACCGTCAGGGGGATCCTGGGTGAAAATCTTCCCATAGAACATGAAAAAGGTCAGCTTCGCACAGGTTACATTACATTCAAAGAAGATGGCAGTGACCGGAACAGTGCCTATGCCCTTGCCGGACACTATCACTTCGACAGCAAACGATGGAATGGGCTGGAGATCGGGCTCTCCGCCTATACGGTCATGAACCTCGGGATCAACCAGAACCAGGACCATCTCAACGGTGACTTCTTCAATGCCGAAGGGAACAGTTTTATTCAACTGACCGAAGCCTATCTCGACGGACAGTGGGGAAATACGGAGATCAAACTCGGAAGACAGATACTCAACACTCCTCATGCAGACAGTGATGATATACGAATGATCCCCAACTATTTTGAAGCCTATACCATTACCAATACGGATATCGATAAGCTGATACTCTCTGCAGGGTTCATCAACAGAATGGGTGGCTGGGAGAACGGTGTGAATGCAGCCAAATTCGTAAAGGTTTGGGAACCCCTTGGAAGCAGTGAGGAAACGGAGGGGATAGCCTATGCATCAGCCATCTATGAAGGGATAAAAGATCTGACACTGAACCTCTGGTATTACAACTACAACAATGTGGCCAATGTAATGTACGCTGAAGTGGGATATGCCTATCTCTTCGCCGAAGAGAGAAGCCTGACATTCGGTCTTCAGTATGACAGAAGCAAAGAGACAGGAACCGCACTATTGGGAGAACAGAATGCTGGAACATTTGGTGTCAGTGTTGAATTTGCCGCTGAAGATATAGGTATACATATACTTGCAGCCTACAACCGTGACC
>CAZCBU010000224.1:0-3404 GCA_964496995.1 uncultured Sulfurovum sp. | reverse complement strand
GTGGTGGCAGACAATAAAACAAAAACAAAACACAACTCCAACAAAGAACTTATCGGTCAGGGTATAGGAAATGTGGTTGCCGGACTCATCGGCGGACTTCCAGGAGCAGGTGCTACAGTACGTACAGTAGTCAATATTGATTCGGGTGGTCGTACACAACTCTCCGGTATCATCCATGGGGTGACACTCTTGGTCATACTTCTGGGAGCAGGGGCTTATGCAAAGCTCATTCCTATTCCTGTATTGGCAGGTATTCTTATTACTGTTGGTATAGGGATCGTGGATTACAAAGGTTTAAAACATATCATGCATGTACCTAGATCTGAAGCATTTATTATGGTAGTCGTGCTTATATTGACCACATTTGTAGATCTGCTTCAGGCAGTGGCTGTAGGTATGGTCATGGCATCCATCCTTTTTATGAAAAAAATGTCTGATATCGCTGAGGCAAAGACCAGTGCTTATGTGATTGACGAGAAAGATGGAGAGGTGATACACCTTGAAGAGAAAGTGGATGTACATAATAGTACAGATGTTTATGTACAATCTTTTCATGGTCCAATATTTTTTGGTTTTGCCTCCCATTTTACAGAAATCATTACGAAACTGCCGAATGTGAAAATGGTAGTGTTTCGGATGGAAGAGGTACCCTATATCGATCAAAGTGGGCTGTATGCCATTGAAGATGCTGTGTTGGCATTGGAAAAAAGAGGGATCGAAGTATACTTTGTCGGTATACCTAAACAGGTGGAAGATATGCTTCGGAATATCAAACTGATACCTGATCTTGTTGATGAGTCTGAACTCTTTAGTGATTTTTCAAATTTCAAAATGTTTCTTAACAGGGAGTATGGAATTAAAAAATAATCTTCTTTTTATTTTTCTACCTGTATTTGCGCAAAAGATGTGAAGGATACATCTTTTGTGTAATCCAACCCTACATAAAACTATTTTATTAATTAGCATTTTAAGAACAGAATAGATAGTATTATCTTTAAATAAAATATCAATAATAATTATCATTTTAAGTAAGTTTAAGAAAAATTCTGCTAAATTACGATTTAGATAATAATTATCAAATTAAAAACAAGGAAATGAAATGACAAGAATTAAAACACAGTGCAATAAGTCACTAAATGATTTATGTAAAATTCAATACAGTGAGGCACTACATGTCTAATCTGAAACAATCATTCACAACATTGAGTTTGGCAACAGTATTGGCAACAGGAACCATGGCAGCGTCTTTAGAAGAGAGGGTGGCAGCCCTTGAATCACAAAACGAGACATTGACAGAAGAAGTTCTGGCAACACAGACAGGAGGGTTTACAAAAGTAGATACTGAGCAGTCATATAGCGGTATGGGAGCAGCAGCTTCCAAAGTCTATTATTCTCAAACCCCACTTTCAATCGGTGGATATGGTGAAATGTATTATGCAAATCCGGAGGGGTCGGATGATTATGCAAACGTTTACAGATTTGTTACCTATTTTGGTTATAAATTCTCAGACAATGTGATCTTGAATGCCGAGATCGAGTTTGAACATGGAGCCAATGCTGAAGAGGGTGGTGAAGTTGTTATAGAATTTATGTATCTCGACTTTCTTATAAGAGAAGAGATAAACCTGAGACTTGGTCACCTACTTGTACCCATGGGAGTGATCGGCTTAAGACATGAGCCGACGCTTTTCAATACGGTACAAAGGCCGGAAGTGGAAAATAGACTTATTCCGACCACGTGGCATGAAAACGGTGCTTTGGCATACGGTAAGTTCTCAGAACTGGGTATTGAATATACAGCGGGTGTGATCAATGCCTTGAATGTCAACAATGAAGACACAGCAAATTCCGGAAGTGGATGGATAAGAGACGGTAGACAGGGGGCAGCTAAAAAAGCATCTTTTGATCCTGCATTTGTAGGCCGTGTCGATTATGTCGGTCTTGCAGGTTTGACCTTGGGAGCATCTGTCTATTATGGTGGTGGTTCCAACTTGAAAGACGGGAATGATAAAGACGGTAACTTTGTCGGTGATGTTTCGGGATTGACAACCACTATGTTTGATATTCATGCTATGTACAATAACGGACCATTTAAGGCTTACGGGCTGTATACGAAGACAAGCCTTGACGGTGCAGAAAAGATCAGTGATACTGCCGTTGAAAAAGCAAGCGGTTATTATGTCAATGCTTCTTATGATGTGGCAAGTCTGACAAGTCTGGAATACAAAATTCCCCTCTTTGTTCAGTATGAAAACTATAACCCTGTACAATCAACGGTAGATGGTTTGAATGAAGATAAATATAAGACAGAAAAGACTACAATCGGTTTGAACTTCTTCCCTGTAGACCAAGCGGTGATCAAAGTTGATTATGCAATGAAGACAGTGAATGAAATAGATGACAATATCTTCTCTGTAGGATTAGGTTTCATCTTTTAATAATGAGGAACAAAATGAAAAAACTCATCATAACTCTACTGCTTGGGATATCTTTATCCCAGAGCAGTTTTGCCAAAACACAGGTATCCATAGAGAAAGTGGTAAAATCCTCTTTTTCCGGTGTCACTTCGGTTGATGCCAAACAACTTATCTTGACAAAAGAGCAGTTCAATAAGATCAAAAAACGTGCTAAAACGGCGGTAAAAACAAAAATTTACCGTTATTATGAATTTAAGAACGGGAGTAAGCTGGTGGGCTACGGTGTATTGATCTCACGTAAGGTCCGTACGAAAAATGCAACGATACTCTATGCTTTTGACATGTCCGGTAAATTGAAATTTTCAGAGATCATGGGTTTTGGTGAACCACCGGAATTCATTCCAAACAAGCAGTGGATGGCACAGTTCAAAGAGAAACCTGGTTCTGCTGCTTTGACAATGGGGAAAGATATCCCGACCATCAGTGGTTCAACACTTTCTGCACGTTGTATTTCTGATGGTGCACGTATCGCCAGAGCTATCTTTGAAGTGGTTTTAAAAAAGTAAAAACATGAAATTTCTCGTTACAAAAGACCTTGCACACTCACAACTGTTAGCCTATCTTATAGGTGCAGTGCTTATAGCAATACTTTTGTACCTGGGGCTTGACGTGGTCCTGCACGGCTATGTGATAGGCTTTGATATGACAGCGATCCACAGTACACTTTTTGGAAATGCCGAAACTTTTGAAGAGCCCATTCTCATCGATTCTCTACTGCTTCAAGTACATATTGACCTCTTTATAACGATCTTTGTACTTCTAATACTCTCCTCTGTCTACATTCGATTACACGATAAAACGACTGCAATGAAATGGGTTTTACATGCACTCTTTGTGTCGGGGCTTTTGGCACCGCTCTCATTGTTGCTGGCATACTTCTGGTCTGAAGTCTTTGTAGCGGTCTGGGTAGTGACTTTTATTATGTGG
>CAZCBU010000223.1:0-2532 GCA_964496995.1 uncultured Sulfurovum sp. | reverse complement strand
TCCGTGGCATCCTGCACACTTGGCAAAAAGTGCCGCACCGTCTGCCATCAAAAGTGTTGATCCTGCAAACAACATTGCAATTGCGATTTTTTTCATTATCATTCCTTTATTTTGAATTACGTTGAAATTATAACTCTCATACTTTAAATTAAGATATACAATATCTTTCAGCTCTTCCGATCATCCGATTGCCTTTGAAAAAGGACAAAACTTAACAGGAAGGAACGTTACCTGAATCAGATGCATACTCATATGCAAAATCATAAATATCATTGACATATTTCTCTTTCAGTTTAGCACCGGGACAGATCTTCGCTACTTCTTCCTGAAATTTACCGGCACCTTTGATCTTCTCCCACTCATCCTGTGTATGCTTCGTTGCAAATTTTGCACCAGAGAAACCACATGGGGCTTTAAGTTTTTTCATATATAGCTTTTTACCTTTTGCCACATCAGCAGATGCTGTTGTAGACAGAACTGCCATACCAAGAAGTGCAGCAAGTGCAAGTTTAGTCATCTTTGTCATTATTTATCCTTTTATGATTGGTTTAAGACAGGATGATCATAACATGCAATTGTGAAAGGATTGTGAAAAAAGTGTAGAATGTGTAGAAAAACCGTTCGGCCAGAAGTATTTCATGCATATAAAAAGAGGATCGAGTCGCCTCTTTTTAACACTTGGGTATCATACCGTCTTTTGCATATTTATGGGAAAACTCATACACGTCTTTCCACCACTCCGGTTTGATCTTATCAAGTTTCAGTCTCGGACATATCTTTTTGGCTTCATCCTGAAACTTTCCTTCATCCCATAGCATTTCCCACTCCATCTGTGTATGGGTATGAGCAAAACGCACTCCGGAAAAACCACATTTTTTACGAAACTTCTTTTTAAATATCTTCTGCCCTTTTTTCGCCCCTGCCATCACTGTCGTTGGCATGGCAGCTGTCACAAAAAAAGAGAGTACAAGAAGCATCAGTAACTTTTTCATGCGTTTACCTTTATTTATATCTATAACTTTTTATTATTTCATACCATGTTATGATAAAATATTATAACTACTTCAACTTATCAAAAACCTTAAACTTTTCCCAATAGATATCAATCGCTTCATCCAGTTCTTCAGGTGAAAGTGTTGTCGGCTTCTTGGTACCGTAAGTATCCAGAAAAAGATCCGACATGACAGAAATGCTTCTGGAGGGATTTCTCAAATAGTGTTTCAGCCCTGCCTTGACAAATTTCTCGCTGCTGTATATCAGAAGATACCCTTTGAACATCCCTCCCAGAGATGTCGGAAGATCCTTATGACAAGGGACACACTTCTTTTCATAAATATTTTGGGACCAGAGCGTCTGTACGGAAAAGACCATCACAAGTATTATCTTTCTTATCATCATTATACGCTCTCCTTTCATGAGACTATCTACCATGTCAATACCATTTTCGTACCGACATCTATTTCAGAAAAAACCTCTATGGTGATACCATACTCATCCAGTATCTTCTTCACAATACTCAAACCGACACCAAAGCCCCCTTCACTACTGTTAAAACGGAGATATCGGTCAAACATGAAGGGGATCTTTTCATCTGATACTCCCATACCAGTATCTGTGATCGTCAGCCGGTTCTTTTCAAGAGTAATCTCTATTTTACCGTTACGTTTGTTATACTTGATCGCATTGGAGATCAGGTTGTCTATCACACGCATAAATTTTCGTTTATCCATTTCGATCGTTGCCTCTGCCAAAGAGAGACTGAAAGTGATCTGTTTGGAGTGTGCCAGTACATCAAAATACTCCACTCTATCCTGAATGATCTGCTTTACATCGAGCAGTTCATCTTCATTTTCTCTCTCCTGTTCCAGTGTCAGGTAGGTCAGATCTTTGTAGAGTGTAGAGACCGTCTTTGCCGCTATATTGATACGTTCAAGCTTTCTTCTGTTCTTCTCTATCATCACATCTTTATCCATCATCTCGATATTGGCAAGGATAGCAGAGAGTGGCGTGTTGAGTTCATGCGTCGTATCTTTGATAAACCGATCAAGCAGCATGATAGAATCCCGCATCGGCTTGAGGAAAAGTTTTGCAAGGAAAAGACCAAATACCATAAAAATAAAAAAAGCGATCGATCCGTATATCAGAATCTCTTTCCATATCGCTGACTGCCATGCACCGTCATCTTCAACCTCTATGACCAGATAGCGGGCTCCCAGATAGTAGGTATCCAGTCCTTTGACAAAATGGATATGTCCATCGATCAGATAGATCTCTTCATCAAAATGGATATCTTCTATTTGATTGAGTGAGAATATCTTATGAAACTCTATATCATAAATAGCGGAGGTAAAACGAAGATCACGAGGATACTCCGTTCTATCCGGAAAGAAGTGATGCAAGACCTTCAGCCGTTTAGCCTGTATGTAGGCATATTGTGCCAACATAACACGCTGATTGGTGAGCATCAGCTGCTTCTGGCTTTCATAGTAAAAAACCGACAGCAGAATGATCCCAAGGGTCACCATGGAGATA
>CAZCBU010000222.1:0-5043 GCA_964496995.1 uncultured Sulfurovum sp. | reverse complement strand
ACCGTACCTTTTTTAATCTCTAGATATTCCGTACAGTTACAGTCACCGATATTTAAATTTGCAAGGAAATTTGAGGTCAATCCGCCCTCGCCTGTATTGATGGGAAATTGGCCTCTGAACGCACCTATGGAAAAAGCCCGTGTTCCTTCAGGTGAAATGGCACCGTCACTCATGGCAGAACGCCCTATGATACTTTTGGAGACAAAAGGGATCTTTCTCTCTTTTCCGAATGTCACAGAGAAATGCTTCTCGACTTCATCGATCTCTTTTACAAAATTGGCATGCTTAAAGAGTGTATTCTGATTCCCGTAGGGTTTCGTCGTTGAAAAGGAGAGATAGGGGTTCTTGTTGGCAGCCACTTTGTTGATCCAGTTCAATTTTTCAAAAGAGTCGTAAAATGTCTCATCACCGAAGTACTGACGCATTGGATTGCGTAAAAGGTAGAAAAAATAGCGTAAGCGTCCTATGAGCGGATAATTGATCAGTACCTGATTGTTCCTCTGTATGAACCTGTCATAAACCGCCGTAGCCAACATAATGATGATGATACTCAGGATAAAAAGTTTGATCAACAGACTCCAGTCGGCGGTCAGGATATCAAAATTCTGAAAAAAACTGTTATTCATAATGTCCTCTTTTGAAGAGGACTTGATCCAAAGAGTATTTTCCCGGACCGAATGTAGCAAAGATCATCAGAAAAATGAAATAATAGAGGGGTATTTCAAATCCGTTATTTGCAGTGGAAAAGCCGTGCTGAAAATGTACAAAGAAGATCGCACCCAGCATTACACAGCCAAGAAGGAGCGAGATGATACGGGAGAACAGACCCAGTATAAGCAGGACAATACCGATCACTTCCAGACCGGAGACCATATAGGCAGTGAATACAGGAAAAGGGATATGTATACTTTCAAACCAGACAATGGTACCTTCAAGATTTTGTATTTTCATCAGTGCCGGTATAGAAAATCCGTACGCAACGGTCAAACGGGCCAGCAATATCACTATATTTCCAGGATAAGAGAGAAGTACCCGGAATTCCGCTAAAAAATTTCTCATACACTTTTTCCTTCTACACATGGTTTATAGAGAGAGTATATACTTTTCAACGTGTAACAACTATGCACTGTAATTATGATGAGAAACAAGGTTCACTTTATGACAAAATTAAAAAAAACCATACTGTTTTTATTCCTCACCCCTCTTTTTCTTCTGGATCAGCCTAAAATTGTTTTGCAGATCTTGGGCTCAGGTGTCCGGAAAGTGGAGATAAACAGGCATCATCGGGCTATATCGTCTGGATCAACGGCAAAAACCGTGTGCTTGTAGACTTTGGCGGCGGGGCTTCACTACACCCAATATTGGAATACTGCCATGTATCCTGAACATCTTATAGATACATTAAGAAAATAACTGCAATAATTATAAAATATATTTATACTAAATAGTTTCGATAAGGAAATCAGTAAAATGGAAGATAAACAGTCAATATTAAAACGTGTCACACCTCTGGCGGTCTTAAAACCGATGACACCTGAAGCAGAAAGCAGTATCAGCAGTTACTGTCTTGGTCATGAATTCATCGGTATTTGGCAATTTCCTTTTCGTATAGGAAGAGAATCCCGTGTTGAAACGGTCAACGGAAAACTTGTGCATGCCGAAAGAAATAAAATAGGCAGCGGTAAACCGAACAATGATATTTATCTTATGGACCGAGGACGTTTCCTTCAAATATCCAGAGAGCATTTCAGAATTGAAGAAACAGAGATCGGCTATATAGTAGCTGACAGAGGAAGTGCCTGCGGGACCAGTATCAATACCCAAAAAATCGGGGGTGAAGACAGAGGCGGCAGCTGTGCATTGGAAGATGGTGATATCATCAAGATCGGTGCAGAAGATTCACCCTACCTCTTCAAATTCATCACTTTAAGCTAGATAGAAACCTTATAGACTTTTTTCTACTCCTTTGAGGACTTCATTGCGTCTCTCCTCTGAGGAGAAGATAAGTGTCTCTGTTCCAAAGTTGCCATGGATGTTGATGTCATAGCTGTAGTTCGTAACTCCTAACTGAATCTCAGGATTCATGCTTCTCCTTTATTCTTTTTAAGATAATTAAAACATAAATTTTAAAGCTTCCCCTTCAGGTCAACCTTCAAAACCCACACATCATTGTGTCGGGTGAGATCGGTCTGTTTGGTACCTACTATGAGATATCCGTCATCGGTGGAGACAATATCGTAAGCAGTGTCGTCTTCATCACCTCCGTAGGTTCTTTGCCATTTTAGCTTTCCGTTCTCATCGATCTTGAGCAGATAGAGGTCTGAACCGTTCCTTCTGGTTTCGGTACGTCCTGCTATGACATAACCGCCGTCGGGTGCTTTGGTAACGGCAAAGCCTTCATCATCATAACGCCCTCCGTATGAACGTTCCCAGATCTTTTTACCGTCTTTGTCTGTTTTAATGACATAGATATCTTTATAGTTCAGACCAAAACTGTCTGTACTTCCAACCAGCAGAAAACCATTTTTTGTGGCAATGACATCTTCTGCGGCTTCATCATCTTTTCCGCCAAAAGCATTGAACCAGACCTTTTTACCTGATTTATCGAGTTTGACAATATAAGCATCAAAATCTCCATGTCCATAACTTTCCGTCGTTCCTGCCATAACATAACCATCATCGGTAGATAGTATGGCTTTTGCACGATCCTCATCTTCACCAATGACATATATATGCCAGATCAGATCACCCTCCTCATCTATTTTAAAAAGCAGCGGGTTGATCTTTGCAGACAGGAATGAGAGATGTCTTTCTGAACCGGCTATTACCAGGTCTTTTCCGTCCGCAACAATATCATTACCGAAATAGTAGTCACGTTCTCCACGGAAATAACTCTTTTGCCAGTACGCTTCCCCATTTGCATCGATCTTGACAAAGTAATAACTCAAATCGTCATTACCGTAACTTTCAGTGGACCCCACAAATATAAAGTCTTTACCGTAGGCAGTCACGGCATTGGCTTCATCATCATCTCTTCCGCCATAGACTTTTGACCAGATCTTTTTACCGTTTTTGTCTATTCTGATGAGGTAGGCATCATAATCACGGTGTGAAGTAAAACTTTTTGTTTTTCCTGCGATCAGATAGCCGTCATCGGTTTTAATGACAGATCTTGCCACATCGTCTTCATCTCCTCCGAAAGTTCTGTCAAATGTAACGGGTGTTTGAGAAGCGCAGAGCAGTAAAGTTGCAGATAGTGAAAGTAAAAATGTTTTGATCATGGTATCCTCCTAATCGGATGATTTAAAGCGACAGTCACCCAGTGTAATGGTCTTTCCTTTTTTGAGTTCAGACAGAATATAGGTGAGCGTACTCTGAGCATCGGTTTCGGGCATCTCCTCTGCTATCATTCGGAGTGCCTCCTTTTCTGTGGTCCTGGACCACTTTTTTTCATACGTATATTGTGTATAAAGATCCATCAATACTTAAACAAGACCCATTTCAGCAAAGATAGGCTCGACTTCCATCCACCAGTTCTCAAGTCTGATGGCAATATCATTCACGGCATTCTCCTCTTCTCTCCATTCTTTGATCTTCTGTATGATCAAAGGTTTGTTCTCAGAAGCAATATGCTCGGATGACTCAATTTTATCAATTACTTTTTCAATTTTCTCTTTCATAACTTTTCCTTTTCTTTTATTTTAACCCGAATCATATTAACACAAGCATAAAGCTCTTTTATTTCAAAGATCCTATGGTCTGCTTGGCAATATCTATGAAAGCATCTGCACCGGGAACATAAGGAATAAGGGAAGTTCCGATCCCGCCCCAGACAACAATGAGTGAAATGATCACGATCAGTACGGTACTGATACGTATCGGAAATTTTCTCTGTGGTTCATTTGATTCATAGAAGTACATCATGGCGATCAGTTTAAAATAGTAATACACTGAGATAAATGCGGTCAGTATCCCGAGCCCTGCCAACAGAAGCTGACCAGATTCGATCGCTGCAGTAAAGATATAGAATTTTCCAAGGAAACCGATGGTTGAGGGAAAACCTGCCAGAGAGAGCATAAAGATACTCATCATGATCGCCATGTAGGGACGTCTCTGTGCAAAGCCTTTGAAGTCATCATAGGTCATCTGTTTTTTCTGTTTGGTCGCGATAAAACTCAAGATCCCGAAAGAACCGACCGCAGAGAGAAAATAAGCGATCAGGTAGAACATCACCGCAGGTGCAGCAATATCAGAGTCCAACCCGATGGAAGCGATGGCAATAAGCAGGTAACCACTGTGAACAATGGATGAACTCGCAAGCATTCTCTTCACCAGAGTCTGATTGATCGCCAGCCAGGAACCGCCGATCAGTGTCATGATGGTCACGACCTGAAGTATCTCGGTCCAGAAACTGTTGACGGGAGAGAACATCACAATGTAAAGTCTCAAGGCAATGGCGAAAATAGCGATCTTGAATATGGAAGCCATGAACATCGTAATAGGATACGGTGCACCGTGATAGACATCCAGTACCCAGGAATGGAAAGGTACAGCCCCTATTTTAAACAGGATGGTCACCATGATAAATGTCGCACCGATGATCAGTATATTGATATTCTGCAGATCCGTCCCGTGTACATAGGCAGCGATAGCAGTAAAGGAAGTAGAACCTACCGCCGCATAAATGAGTGCCGTACCCAAGAGATAAAATGCACCTGTCATTGAACCAAGCACAATGTATTTCATCATTGCTTCCGTAGAGACCTTTCTGGTTTTATGGTAACCTACCAGTGCATAAATATTCAATGAAGCGATCTCCAGTCCTATAAAAGCAGTAAGGAGTTCATGTGAATGAGAGAGCATCATCATCCCAAAAACAGAGAAGAGGATAAGCGAAAAATATTCTCCCGAGAAGTAACGTCTGCTTTTAAAATATTCATTGTTGATAAGCAGCGTAAGCATGGCACCAATGGTGAACATAAAGTCGAATATAGCTGCAAAATCATCTAAAATAAAACTGCTGCCGAAAATATTCTCAAAAAG
>CAZCBU010000221.1:0-3189 GCA_964496995.1 uncultured Sulfurovum sp. | reverse complement strand
GCAGAATCCGGGATCAACGATCATGAAACTGTGGTTGAAATTTCCAAAATGGGAGCGGATGCTTTTCTTGTCGGAGAACACTTTATGAGACAGGATGATATCACTGCAGCGATCCGTCAGGTCAAATACGGAAAACAGTAGCTCAAAATGTGAATATTCCCGTCATGGGAATATTTACAAATAGACTAGGTAAGATCTTCTCTGATTTTACTCTTTGCTTTACCTTCAAAAATTATTTTATTTTTTCTCCTACTGTGCCATGGTTTTTATTTTATTACCTTTATTATATGGACAAAAAAGTGATAAAAGTGTATGATTTAAGGAAGGAAAAGCGTATGAAAAAATTGAATACCATTGAAACGATCATGACAGAATTTTCCAAACGGACGTGCATAAGAGGGGACGCATGTACACCGGTCCGTTATTTATGGACTGATGCCTTTGCCGTGTGTAATTTTTTGGAACTTTTTCATCAGACAGGTAAAGAACATTATAAAGAAGAAGCGTTAATGCTTGTTGATCAGGTGCATCATGTTCTGGGAAAACACCGCAGTGATGATCTTCGCAGTGGAAGGATCAGTGGTTTTGACAATGAGGAAGGAGAGTTCCATCCTACGATCGGAGGATTGAGGATAGGCAAGAAGCAGAATGAGCGGAAAGAGAATGAACCTCAGGATGAACGCCTGGAGTGGGAACAGGATGGACAGTATTTTCACTATCTTACTAAATGGATGCATGCATTAAATCTTGTTTCCGAAATAACAGCGAATCCGAAATATAACCGTTGGGCCCTGGAGCTTGCACAGACGGCATATGATAAATTTACCTATACCACACATTCCGGGGCAAAGCGGATGGTCTGGAAGATGAGTATTGACCTCTCTTACTCTCTGGTCTCTTCCATGGGGCAGCATGATGCCCTGGATGGATATATCACCTGTCTTGAACTGAGCAGCACAGCCACTAAATACAATGATATGCCTAAATTAGATACCCCACTGAAAGGTTTGTCCCAAATGTCTCAATCCATCAGCTGGGATACGGATGATCCTCTCGGGATCGGTGGGCTGCTGAGTGATGCATGCATCCTGACACAGCTGATCATTTCGGATCGGATGGAGCATCTTTCTGATCTTCTCTCCAAATTTTTAGGACATTCTGTTAGGGGAATAGAGCTGTTCCTTCGTACAAATAGTTTGAAATATCCGGCGCAGCATCGGTTGGCATTTCGTGAGCTTGGTTTGAGTATAGGCTTGCACGGCGTGGAAAAAATGCAAATATTGTTGCATGAACATACCGCGTGTTTCAGTAATGATGCCATGTTGCGATCACAGCTGGAAGAGCTTGCATCCTATCTTCCCTTATGTGGATATATTGAGGATTTCTGGCTGGAAAGTGAAAACCAGAAAAGCAGTACATGGATCGAACATCTTGATATCAACAGTGTGATGTTGGCCACAAGTTTGGATGCAGAAGGATATTTGAGTATTTAGAAAGGGAATGACGGATGATCATGTCAAATGTGGAAATTGCTTCTGTGTTTAATCAGCTTGCTGATCTGTTGGAGATCAAAGGAGAAAATACCTTTAAGATCAGAGCATACAGAAATGCAGCACGTACCATAGAAAACCTGGGTACAGATCTGAGAAAAATGGTAGAAGAGGGTATAGATATTTCCCAGATCCCAACGATCGGTGAGCATATCGCCCTAAAGATAGCAGAGATCATCAAAACCGGTAAACTTGCAAAGCTTGAATACCTCAAACACTCTTTTCCACCCCATCTTCTTGATCTTCTCAAAGTAGAGGGGATCGGTCCCAAACGAGCCAAAATACTTTACCAGGAATTAAACATATCTTCACTGGATGGACTGAAAAAAGCTGCTGAAAAGCATCAGATAAGTACACTCAAAGGTTTCAGTGAAAAACTTGAGAAGAAGATCCTCAAGGGTACCATTCTGGCAAAAAAAGTGGGAAAACGTTTCATGTACTCTGTTGCAGAACCTTATGCGGATGCACTGGAAGCATATTTGAAAAACTTTAAAGGGGCTTTGCATGTCACAGTCGCAGGAAGTTTCCGCAGAAGGAAAGAGACGGTGGGCGATCTGGATATTCTTGCCACATCCTCCCATCCTGCACTTCTCATAGACTATTTTGTGAAATATCCGGATATCAAAGAGATCATTTCCCAGGGGGATACAAGATCAACGGTGATCCTGAACAACGATATGCAGGTGGATCTTCGATGTGTACAGGAAGAAAGCTATGGTGCCGCACTGCATTATTTTACTGGTTCAAAGTCCCACAATATCACTGTAAGGATCATGGCAAGAGACAGTGGAATGAAAGTCAATGAATATGGTATTTTCAGAGGAACAAAGAAGATAGCCGGGTTGACAGAGGAAGAGATGTACAGGACGGTAGGACTGGACTATATCGAACCTGAACTTCGTGAGAGCAGGGGGGAGCACAGGGCTGCCAAAGCAGGAAAACTCCCTAAACTCATCACAGAAGAAGAGATTAGGGGAGATCTGCATATGCACAGTATTTACAGTGACGGGCATAACACTGTTCTGGAAATGGCAGAAGCTGCCAAAAAGAGGGGATATACGTACATCGCACTGACCGATCATTCCAAATATTTGACCATTGTGCATGGGTTGGATGAAAAGAGGCTGAGAGAACAGATAGAAGAGATAGACAGGATCAATGAAACACTTAAAGGCATTACGATCCTTAAAAGCATTGAAGTGGATATCCTGGAGGATGGTGCTTTGGCTTTGCCGGACAGTGTACTTAAAGAGCTTGACCTTGTGGTGGGAGCTGTCCATGACAAATTTATGCTCCCCCGGAAAAAGCAGACAGAACGCATACTCAAAGCCATGGACAATCCCTGTTTTAATATTCTTGCGCATCCTACAGGAAGGCTTATAGGTGAAAGAGAGGCCTATAAAGTCAATATGAAACAACTGTTTGAAGGCGTAAAAGAGCGAGGGTGCTTTCTGGAGATCAATGCACAGCCAAAACGGCTTGATCTGAATGATGTCTATACCCAAAGAGCAAAAGAGACCGGAGTGCAATTTGCCATATCGACCGATGCACACAATACAGCTTCTTTGCACTATATGAAATACGGAATCTATCAGGCCAGACGGGGATGGCTGGAAAAAGAAGATGTGATCAATACACT
>CAZCBU010000220.1:0-4333 GCA_964496995.1 uncultured Sulfurovum sp. | reverse complement strand
TGGGTCAAAGAGATCAAAAAAGTGATGGAGGTTGCCTATAGGCACGACATTACTCTGGGTATCATTCCTACGCCAAAGCAAAAAGAGCTCATACGTACCCTTGAACTTCCTTCTAAAACAGAAGAAGCTATTGCACTTGCTTTAACACCTGCCGAAAAAAGAGTAGACCTGCTTTTTTGTAACGATATCATCGTGCTTCAGGAAGTGGTCATTGGAGATGCACCACCGCTTGACCACTTTGATACGGTACTCAAAGGTAAATCTTTTTTTGACAGAATAAAACTTTTCTGGCGTACGCTAAAAACGGTCAAGCATTTAAAACACAGTAAACTAAAGATCAAAAATGCCAAAGAGAATGAGATGGATATCTCTGCTGTGGGCATGGTTGGGATCGAGTATAACAACTCTACATTTGCAGCCAAACTCTTCAGTAACAGATTAAGTGCCAGTGACGGTAAATTATTGCTGGTGATCCTCTCTCCTACCTCAATGATGCAGTATATGGGATATCTGTTCCAGTCTTTAGTCTCTTATGTAACGCCTAAAGCCTTGCCCCGATCAGTCGGATACATCAGCAGTTCTGAAATACAGATCGATTCTGAGCATTTTTTAAGTGTGCGT
The DNA here is from genome assembly GCA_964496995.1 of uncultured Sulfurovum sp. Lineage (GTDB taxonomy): Bacteria > Campylobacterota > Campylobacteria > Campylobacterales > Sulfurovaceae > Sulfurovum. The sequence continues at coordinate 3,712 of CAZCBU010000220.1, read as the reverse complement.
ATTGATTCAACAGAGGGGAGTAAACTGCCGATACACTTGAAAGTATTACCTGAAACCCTTGCTTTAAGTGTAGGAGAAAAGTTTTGGGAAAAACAAAAAAATACACAAAGTTCCAAAGACAGTATTAAAATTGACCATCTGCCTTCCGATAAAGAGAATGCAGACTATTTGTCCAAGACCATTCCCCTGTTCTCACATGCAAGCCAGGAGCAATACACCACACTCTTCAGTAATCTGCGAGAAGAAGGAAAGTTAAATTCTGTTTACATCGTTTTACTGATACTTTCAACGCTGATAGCCACTTTTGGCCTTTTCGTCAATTCCAGTTCCGTGGTCATTGGTGCGATGCTTTTGGCACCGCTTATGCAGCCGATCGTCTCTTTGAGTATGGGTGTACTGAGGCAGGACAGTGCTTTGGAGATCAATGGGGCAAAGAGTATTTTCTGGGGTGTATTAGCTGTCCTTGTTACTGCAGCACTTATCGCTACTTTTACGCCCATTGAACGCTTGACCACTGAAATGTCCGGCCGTTTATCGCCTACGATACTGGACCTGTTCATTGCCATTGTTTCAGGAGTGGCTGCTGCGTATGTGAAGAGTAATGAAAAAATACTCTCTTCACTTGCCGGTGTGGCTATTGCGGTGGCATTGGTCCCTCCTTTGGCAGTAGCAGGTATAGGGCTTGGCTGGGCAAACTGGCATATGTTCATGATGGCCTTTTTACTCTTCACTACCAACCTGGTTGGTATTGTTCTGGCAGCGGCATTGACTTTTGTGATATTGGGTTTTTCTCCGCTTCATGTGGCAAAAAAAGGCATTATGACCTGGATCGTGATCGTCTCTTTGGTTTCAATACCACTTTACAATGCGTTCAAACAGATGGAAGAAGATATTAAAATCCAGAGAACGTTGACCAATTTAACTTTTCATTTGAAACAGCATGAGGTCAAACTGACCAAAGTGCAACTGATCCACTATCCGACAATAGATGAGATCCGTACAGAAGTTATCTCTTCAGGGATATTGAGTAAAGAAGAGAAAAAAACACTCAAAGAGACGATCTTGAAGAGTCTTGATAAGGAGGCTGAGGTGATCGTTACGTTTAGATATAAATTGTAAAGGCAGGGGTATGCCTTGCTGCTACAGATATTTTTTATAAAATATCATGCAGGGTATTGGCATCTTTCATCCATTTGTTGAGGTTTTCCCACTCTTCATTTTCCACCATTTTCTGGCATTTTTTAAGTTCAGACTGAAAAGAGTAGACCGCTTCGAGAAGATTGCTTTTATTTTGCCTGAAGATATCTTCCCACATATTGGGTGAAGATTTTGCAATACGGCTCATATCTTTGAATCCACCGCCGGCAAGGGCAACAATGCTGGTGGACGCTTCCTGTCTCATAACGGAATTTGCAAGAGAAAAACTCAGCGCATGGGGCATATGTGAAATAAAAGCGGCATGTCTGTCATGTTCTTCCGCTCCCATGAACACAAGGTTCATATTTATGGCGTTGAAAAGGTCTTTGGCCACTTCCTGCTGATAGCTTCCGCTTTTCTCCATGTCACAGAGAACCACAACCTTGCCATCATAGAGTTCTTTGACCGCAGCAGAAGGACCGAATTTTTCTGTACCTGTCATAGGGTGAGCTGCTACGAAATTTTTTCTTATCTCTGCAGGTATGGATTCGGAGATCTTCTTTTTTGTACTACCGAAATCGATGATCGTACACTGGGGGTCAATGTCCGTTAAAGATTTGGCAACAGCAATGATGCCGTCAACCGGGATCGTCAGTATGATGATATCACAGAGTTTGATCTCATCAAGTGTCTCTGCAATTGCATCGACCAGTCCCAATTTCAGTGCCTCTTCACAGTGCTTTTTATTATGGTCCAGACCAATAAAATAGAATGCTTCCGAAGTTTCCTGCAGGGCGATGCTGAAAGAGCCTCCCATCAGCCCAAGACCCACAATACCGATTTTTGTTTTTGTCATAAAGTATCCAAGTTTTTTGGGAGATTATAGCATGATTTCTTTTCTTTATTATGACCCTCTTATTGAAATAAAGATAAAATAAGAGCAAAATATTATATCAAGGTTGTTAAATATGGGGACAAAGAAAATCATACTGGCATGGATGTTGCTGGGTTCATTGCTTCTGGCACAAACGGTGAAGCAGATCAAATTTGTAGGACTCGCACATCTTTCACCTTCTATGGCCAAGGAAATTTCCGGTATCAATGTGGGTGATCCTATGGACAGTGAATTGATTGATGATTCTATTAAAAACTTTTTTGAACAGGGTTATTTTAAAGATGTATGGGTTGAAAAGAAAGGTGGTACACTTATTTACCATTTTGATGAGAAACCTGCGATCGCCAACGTAGAGATCAAAGGTTATGGTTCAGGTGATGACGGAAAAAAACTTTTAGAGGGGATCGGGCTGAAAAAAGGGGATCTTTATGATGAGTCAAAAGTGGCTCAGGCTAAAAAGACCCTGAATGCAAAACTGGAAGCCAAAGGAAATTATGATTCTGTTGTGGAAGTAAGTACCAAACCTGTCGGAAGCAATGCTTTGTCTATTGTGTTTGAAGTGAACAAAGGTGAAAAGATCAAGATCAAAAAGCTCAACTTTATCGGGGCCAAAGCACTGAGCAAAAGTGAACTTGAAACCGGTATCGTGAATCAGGAAGAAGATCTGCTGGGATTCATTCCTTTCTATTTTCATTCGGGTGATGTAAAAGTAGACCAGCTTGAGTATGATGCCTACAGGGTTAAAGAAACCTATATGAAACACGGTTATCTTGATGCACAGGTCAGTAAACCGCTTATGAGAGTGGATTACAGTTCCTACTCTGCAGAGGTTGATTACCAGATCAAGGAAGGACCGCAGTACAGGGTTTCACAGGTTTCTGTGTCTCAGAATATTCCCGGACTTGATACGGCAAAACTGACTGATGACCTTTCACTCAAAAGTGGAAGGATCTTCAGTATTACCAAAATGCGTAAAGATATGAAAATGCTTGAAGAAGCGGCAGGTAACCTTGGCTATGCGTATGCGAAAGCATCACCGAATATGCATAAAGATCCTGAAAAAGCAACGGTGAGTATTCAGTATCAGTTAAAAGCAGGTTCACCTGTCACCATTAACGATGTACTGATCTCGGGGAATGATACGACGAAAGACAGAGTCATCCGTCGATATATCTATCTCGCTCCGGGAGATAAATTTAATGCAACAGACTTGAAAGACTCTAAGAGTGCTCTGGGTAGAACAGGTTTCTTTGAAGCAGTAGATATTCAGCAGCAGAGGGTTTCAGATGATAAGATCAATCTGCTTGTCAAAGTCAAAGAGACACAGACAGGTACTATCTCTGCGGGTGGTGGGTATGGTTCCTATGAAGGGCTGATGGTCAATGCGTCCATCTCGGATAAAAACCTTTTTGGTACAGGATTGAACACAACACTTGGATTTGAAATCTCAAAGATCTCCAAAAACTACAACCTCTCCTTTGTCAACCCGCGAGTTTGGGACAGTAGATACTCTTTGGGACTGAGCCTGTATAAAAGAGAGTATGAATATAACTATGAAACTTCAGACGGGTATAAAGTAGATACCCTGGGTGGATCACTGAATGCGGGTAGAGAATTCATGAGACACTTTTACGGCTCGATCGGTGTAGGCTATATCGATAATAAATCTGTCTACAGTGA
>CAZCBU010000219.1:0-2963 GCA_964496995.1 uncultured Sulfurovum sp. | reverse complement strand
TTCCACCAGTTCATAAGCTGACTGAGCCTGGTTCGATTTTGCCGGAATACGCATAAATATCCTTTAAATTAATAACGGGATTATAGCCAATAAAGATAATTTTAGATAGAAGTTTAGTAATTGTAAGTGATTGAAGAAAATGAAGTATATACTTCAGAGATTTTTAAAAAGTAAAAAACCAAAGGTACATGCTGTACCTTTAGCAAAAACATTAACCAATAGGCTCTGCTTTTTTGACATCGTAAAGAATATCATCCATTGGGTGTCTATACATAGGCATAGCCAATCTCTTCTCATCAAGTACATGACCGATGAATCCAATAGATCTACCAACGATGAAGAATGCATTCAGAGTACCGGACTCAATGAATTCATTGATCTCTTCTTCTTCATAACCCAATGCTCTCCACATATCGACCATAAGAATACCAATGGTACCATCCACGTTAAGGATAAGATTCTCTTTCTTCGAGGTCGTCAATGCTTCAACTGTCTTGGCATAGTCAAGAAGTGGTGTTGAAGGGAAATTCTCAGCTGCAAAGTTCATAAGACCTGTCACTCTCAAGTCAGGGTTCTTCAATGACTTGATTCTGTGTCCGATTCCAGGAATTGGCACACCCTCACCTTTCATATACTTCAGGAATGCTTTTGGATCAAGATCGTTATCGTCTGCATATTTAAAGTACTTCGCCGCACCGTCAATCGCACCACCGAATCTTGGACCGATAGTCAAAAGACCTGTTACAAGTGCTTCAACTACTGATTTACCAGCTCTTGCTGTCACTTTTGCATTATGCGCACCGGAAACGGCAGGACCATGGTCAGCAACTGTTTTAATGACCGTTTCAATAAACTGTGTCGCCCACTCTGGATACTGTTTTTTGAACCATAGAAGTGAGATAACATCACCGATACCTTTTCCTGTATCTGGTGTTGCTACTGAAGAGATAGGGAATCCGGCATAGGTTGCTTCTTCACCTCTGTCATCAGAGATCGTACAGATGAACTGCTTAGGTCTTCTTACTTTTGGAATAGTATTGATCTCAGGCTCAGGGATCGGATCAAGATTCAATGACTCAAATACCTCTTTGATCTTTGCAGGAAGGTCATTGAATGTTGCCGGTACGTGAATACCTGCTTCAGCCATTGCTCTGTTCTTATATTCAGCAGTTTCACTCTCAGCATTTGCAGAAGCTCCTGCATGACCGAACTGAACACCTGAATCATAGTACTTGGCGATGGTACCGATACACCATGCAATGATCGGTTTTGTGATCTGACCTGATTTAACAGCTTCGATCACTTTATACTCTTCCGTACCACCTACTTCACCAAGAAGGATCATATATTTTACATCCGGGTTCTTTTCCATTCTAAGAAGGTTATCGATAAACACGGAACCGACAAATCTGTCTCCACCGATCGCCACACCTTCTGCAATACCATCTGCATTAATAGCGATAATGTTGGAAAGCTCATTGAAAAGACCACCAGATCTTGTAACAAGACCACAAGAACCTGCTCTGTGAAGCTTAGAGTTAATGATGTTATCAATAGTACCACCGATATTCGCTACTTTAAATGCTCCAGGAGTGATCGCACCAACGGTTGCCGGTCCGATCACAACCACACCCAGCTCTCTAGCTTTGGCATTCATACCACGTGCAAGTCTTTCAGGAATACCTTCAGCAGTGATCATCATAGAAGAGAATCCACCGATTTCAAGTGCTTCCATTGTCACATCATACGCTGTTCTGAATGATGCAAAGTTTAGAAGTACATCTGCCTGCGGCTGCGCTGCTTTTGCATCAGCTGTTGACTTGTAAAGCGGGATCATTACCTCATCCGCACCCCAGAAGAATTTCTCGAACTTGTTACTTGATGTAGGTGCGACAATAGCAGCTACAGATGGAGTATCTCTCTTGATCGTATAATCATAATCCAACATTCTCTGGATTGCTGTTTTATTGTTATTCCAAAAAATAGCTTGTGTGCTTCTTGTATATAGTTGATTCATTATTTACCTCCCTCTAGTGCCATTCTCACAATATCTGTTACATGAGTTTCCGGTCCGTATACTTCAATGTAAAGACCCATTCTGTCAGCTGCTTCTTTAATATCTTTAAGACCTTTTTCATAGTTTGGTCCGCCACGTCTTACATAGATCTTCGTGTCTACTGCTTTGAGTTTATCCTGATACTCTTCAAATGCCTGGATAATACCTGTAAATGTTTTTGCAACATCTGTAAAGTTGGCAATAGCACCACCGATAATAAGTACTTTCCCTCTACCTGAAGGGTCCGGCTCTCTTGTCATAAGATCAAAAAGTGTCTCTGCATAGAACTTCGTTTCACCAGTCGTTGGCCCACCTGAGTACTCACCGTAGTTTGCAAGGTCTTCAATACCCGCCATATCTGCGATCGTATCAGCATAAACAACTGATGCACCACCACCGGCAACCATTGTCCAGATACGTGCTTCAGGCTTCAACAGTGTTAATTTCAATGAAGCACCTGTTTTGGCATCAGCCTCTTCAACAGCCAGTACTTCAGGAGATTTTTCTTCCATACCGAATGAAGTCGGGTACTCGACATCTCCCCACTCATCTACCATCATGAATCCTGCAGTATCATCAAGCTTTGCAACCATATCAAGAAGCTCAACTTTGTTACCCTGAAGTACAAATGGATTGATCTCAAGATATGCGAAGTTCAACTCTCTGTATGCTTTAAAGAAACCGATAGCAAATTTTGCAAAGTTCTCTTTGTCTTCGGCTTTTACATCTTCAGGGATATTTGCCTTGATCTTGCTCGCGATCTGTTCTTCTGTGTCAGTGATCTTAAACGCAACTTCTGTTACTTTTTCATCCCAACCCTCTTCAACTTCCATTCCACCTTCAGCAGACATATAAAGCATATCATCATCACCTACACAGGTAGCAGAAATATAATACTCTTCTGACT
>CAZCBU010000218.1:0-19681 GCA_964496995.1 uncultured Sulfurovum sp. | reverse complement strand
AACAACTCTGTGAGCTTCTGATAAATAACAGCTTCATCTTCCAATATTAATACATTCAACTCTTCCATTAAAATACACCGCTTAAATGATGATTTCTGAGTGAACCTGGCGATCTTCATGAGACCCATAGTTTTCCGTCCTGTCTTCACAGACAGTTTGGCTTTTTGCAGATTGTTCAACTTTATGAATACATAAAATATGAATTATTAGATTATATAATATAATATATTAAATTGAATAGGAAAATTATTATTAAGACCTTTCTCTGCCTAATTTAACTCCATGATTAACATACTGGGGAAACGAAAAGTGTAAAAAACTGTATTTATGAGTTACCAACCTACAGTGCCAATTTCTGCTTGATCTCTATCTCTTTTTGTGTCAAAGCAATATTGTTTTTCTCTTTTACATCATAAAAGAGTGTTATTTTTGCCCTTAACTTTGCTTCATTTTGTATATTCATCATCGTATACGCTACATAATAATTGTAAATATTTTGAATATAGTGCACCGTCTCACGACCGATCTTCTCGGCGGCTATCACTTCTACATTTCCAAACCATTTATTCGGGTTCAATCCTCTGGCTTTCGCTATTTTTCTAAATCGGTTTATACGGTTCGGTCCGGCGTTGCAGCCTGAAAAAATGAACAGACTTCTGTCCTCTTGTGAAATGTTTTTCTCAAAGACTGAAACTTCTTTTTTGAAATACCAGACTTACTTAATTTCTTATAACGTTTTGACTTAAAATATTTCTCTGTTGCCACTTTGGCAAAGGCATTACCCACATGTTTTGTTTTGATAAAATCGTTCAATTCTTCTAAAAGCAGCGGGTTATTTTTTCTTACCATGACCGCCAATTGGGCATCTTCTCTAAAAGTTATATCTTCATACAAAGTTAGTTTTTCATATACAGTGAAGCTGGACTATATGAATTTAAGAAAAGTGACAGAAAGCTTACTTGAGAAAGAGCTATACGTCCTGATAATTTTACCGGGTTGAGTGAGATGTGGATAAAAAAGACGGGAATATTGAGATCACCGTTAAAAGAGGTCAATAAAGCGTAATACTTTCCTCTTTGTTACTCTCTGTTTTGGAGATGAGAAAAGCATTTTTATTGATGTTCCTTCGTACTTTTTTAAGAGAAATTCGTGCAGATGATTCAGATGCATAGGGGCCTACCAGTACTTTGTAGTTGCCATTACTTTCTGTTTTGTATCTCATCCCCAAAGCACTGATCTTGGAAAGATAGTCACGTGTAGGTGCATGGGAAAATGAGCCTGTCTGTATATAGTAGGCTGAAGAAACCTGTTGAGCAACATTAGATGTTATAGACTTTGTGACATTACGCTGCGCCACACCTCTGCCTTTATAGGTCACCAGCCATTTCATGATATTGTTTTGCAGAGCCGATGCTCTCCAGTTTCCTTTTTTGGTATTGACCAAAATAACAACCGTATAGAGTCTGCCATTTTTACTTTTCACATATCCGCCGATATTCTTCACCCGCTTCAGTGTTCCCGTTTTCATCCAGGCACGATTTCTGACAACAGTACCTCTGAAACGTCTTTTAATGGTACCATCCACCCCTGCGATAGAGAGTGTATTCATCCAGCGTTGGCCATACTGCAGATAGGCATGATCATAAACCCCTGCCAGAACTTTTGCCGTGATCTTTGAAGTTCTGGAAAGTCCACAGCCGTTATCGATATGTAGACTACCCCGTTTCAATGCACCACGGCTTTTAAGAATATATGTCACCGCCTGTCTCCCTTTTGAGAGTGTCGACGGCGCACCATACATTTTTGCTCCAAGCAGAAGCATTAAGTGTCTGGCATAAAGGTTATTGGATTTTTTAGCCGTTTTGGAGATGATCTTCTCCAGAGGTTTCGAGTAATGTGTAAAAAGTTCTTTGGCATTCTTGGGAACTTTATTTAAACGAAATCCGCCATTTACGACAACACCACCCTTTTGTAAAGCATCTTTCAATGCATAATAAAAAGATTTGTAAGGTTTGGTGATCACCTGACAGAGATTACGCGTACTGCATTTCTTTGAAATAGGACCTCTTAAAAATACAGTCGGCGTTGCCTGACTTTTATCTACCTTGAATGACGGCCAGGAGTAACGCCCGCGACAGGGTTTATTGACAGGTTTGAGATTATTCACGATCTTGTAACTGCCGTCAGGGGTCTTTTTACTCACACGGTTCTGTCGGGGAGAGACACAGATGGTACTGATGCGTTCATTGAACATCATCGCATCCGGCATGGCATTGTAAGGACTGTACGTATGCTGGTCAAAACCGGAATTGTCTTTGGTCCCTACTTTAAAATAACTTCGGTCTATTACAATATTTCCGGTAATTCTTCTGATACCTTTGGCTTTGATATTGGCTACGATCCCGGGAAGATCCTTAGCTGAAAGAGTCGGGTCTCCAAAACCTTTAACGATCAGGTCACCCTGAAGTACTCCTCCCTTTACTTTGCCTCGCATATAGAATTTGGTAGGCCAACGGTAGTCAAAACCCAGCTTCAGGACCGCAGCATAGGTAGAGAGCACTTTGATCACCGATGCCGGAGTACGTACGGTGTCTGCATTGAGTGAAGCGACTACCCGGTTACTGTTCCCAACTTCTTTGATATAGATACTGATATCCTTTTTGGGAATACCTGATTTGTTGATAGCTGCATTGATCCCTGCCGGCAAGGCATAGATCCATGTGGACAGTAACATCACTGCCACTATGATCTTCTTCACTTCATCTCCTTATAGGCTTTCAGAACTCTTTGCATTGCCTCTTCCAGTACTTCTCTGGATGTTCCCACATTTAATCGCATAAAGCCTTCTCCTGTTTTCCCGAAACTCTTCCCGTCATTGAGCCCAAGTTTTGCATGATGAATGAAAAAATCTACCAGATCTTCATGACTCAAACCCATCTTGCTGCAATCCAGCCAAACAAGGAATGTTGCTTCTGCAGGTATTGCTGTCATAGGCAGATCATGTTTTACAATAAAATCTTTGATAAATGAAATATTATCTGCCAAATACTTTTTAAGTGCATCCAGCCAGACATCTCCCTCTTCATAGGCAGATATCAATGCCTCTATACCAAAAGGATTCCCGTTGGTGATCCCTGATTGATCCTGTTTGACATGGAAACGCCTTCTCAATCTGTCATCCGGTATGATAGCATAAGAGGTATTGAGTCCTGCCACATTGAACGTTTTGGAGGGTGCGTTCAAGACGACACAGTGGTCTCGTGCCTTTTCAATGCTTCCCAAAATATGATGGGTTTTTTCATACACGATATCGGCATGGATCTCATCGGAGACAATGACCACATTGTATGCCAGACAGATATCGATCATTTTGTCAAGTTCTTCTTCATTCCAGACACGTCCCGTAGGATTGTGGGGAGAACAGAGCAAAAAGATCCTGGAGACTTTGATCTTGGCTTCAAAATCTTCAAAATCGATCTCATAACGACCGTTTTTGTAAACCAGAGTATTGTCATGTAACGTTCTTTTTCGTCGTTTTACAGAAGAGGCAAAGGGTGGGTAGATAGGACTCTGTATCACCACACCGTCTCCTCGTTCCGAATAGGCTTCAATGGCAAAATTCATAGAAGGTACCACACCGTAACATGGTACGATCCACTCTTCTTTGATCTCCCAGTCAAAGCGTTTTTTCATCCATTCCGATATGGCATCATAATAGCGTTGAGGATATACAGTATACCCATACAGAGGATGTTCTGCTCTTTTTCTCAGGGCATGCTGTACACATTCAGGGGAAGCCAGATCCATATCGGCTACCCATAAAGGCATCAGGTCATCCGTGCCGAATTTTTTAACAGCATCATCCAACTTGGTCGTATAGGTTCCCCGTCTGTCTACAGCATTAAAATCCATATATGTTTCCTATTTCTTTTCCCAGACACTCATTTGTGCAACAGTGTATTGGTGTTTTCTTGCCGTTTCCTGTATCACGAACGGTACGTCCTGTGTATCCAGCAGGTTAAAATCTTTACCTAATACCTCTTCAAGTCCCTGTAGGGTCGTGACATTCTCCCCGTCACGTTTGTACCCGCCTATCCACTTCTCTTTGGCAGTAGACTCTTCCTGCCAGGTATAAGGAGATGTCAGAATAAGCAAACCTTTTTCATTTAGTCGTGCAGCCATACTGTCCAAAAACTTTTTAGGATCATAGAGCCGGTCTATCAGGTTGCCTGCAAAGATCAGATCAAAATCTTTGAAAATAGGTTTCAAATTACAGGCATCTGCCTGCCAAAAAGCTACTTTATCGGCTTCAGTTTCCAGATCAAAAGAAGAAAGCTTGACTTCATGGAACGCTTCGAGCTCTCCTTCTGTCGGCATGACATAACGCAAGACCCCATTCTCTTTGATCTTCTGTGCTTCCTGAATAAAGCGTGTGGAAAAATCCACCCCGATCACATCATCGAATGCACGTGCCAGTTCAAAAGTACTGCGTCCAATGGCACAGCCGATATCAAAGGCTTTTCTTTTAGGTCTGTCTTTCATATATGCCAAAGCAAGTCTGGCACACTCTGCCGGATAATTTTTGACTCCCAGACGATTTTCTCCCCATGAGAAGTGACAATATTGGGAAATAATACTGTCCGTCGTATAAGGATTGCTCATGATCTTCTCTTCATAGTGACTCTCTATGTATCTAAATCCCGCATGCTGATAAAAATGCTTTCTAAAACCGTAACGGCTGCTTTGTGTTGCCAGATTCCCGCAGCTCACCCAGGAGCCGCCATTGATGATGTTGTGTTTCCCGTCAAAAGTAGGCACGGTAAAGTCATCATAGATAGGATGGACCCTGAATCCTTCAAACGGATAAATAGGTGTACGGGACCACTGCCATACATTCCCTACCACATCAAAAAAATCGCCAAAAGAAAAATGGTCGACCGGTACGGAAGAAGCGAATTTGTCCAAAGCGATATTTGCGTTTGTACTTCCCTTTTCCATCCAAGCCAGATAGTTGGGTACCTTTGCTGATTCACGCAGTCTGACATATTCATCTTCTGTAGGAAGCACAATATTCTTACCCTCTTTTTGACTCTTCCATCGACAAAACGCTTCTGCCTCGAGGCAATTGACTTCAACCGGCCAGTTCAAAGGAAGGTCTATCTCTCTGCTGAGCGTACGCAAGCTGTACCCCTCTTCTGTTTCTCTCCAAAAAAGAGGACAGTATGCATCAGTAAAGTCTTTCCACGTATTCCCCTCACTGCACCAATACTCTCTTTTATGATAACCGTCGTCTTTGACAAATTCAAGATATTCACCGTTGGAGACCAGATATTTGGAGGCTCTGAATGCCGGTATCTGAGCCTGATGCGTGCCATACTCATTGTCCCAGCCAAACAGCTGTGCATCTTTGCTCTTCCCCAGTGTCACCCTGCCTGCAGATACATCAATAAGTGCATTCTGCGGTGCATCTCCATACATTTCACACTCAGGCCAGTCTGTATCTTCTCTTACCATTTCAAAGGGGAGTTGGCGTATCAGTACTGAAGAGGTCTCAAGATGGATGTTTTCATGTTCGATACCCATCAATATGACCCACCATGGAGATTCCCAGCCGATAGGAAGTTCCAAAGGAAGCGCATCTATCAGATCGGAAACCAGTGTATAGACCTTATCCCTGTACTTCTGTGTCTGTTCCAATGTAGGCCAGTCATAATGTTTTTCATTAAGATCATCCCAGGACATTTCATCCACACCCACGGCAAAGATAGATTCCAAATGTGGATCTATACGTGTATCAATGATCTTTGCAAGTTTGAGTTTGTTGATAAAAAATGTGGCAGTATGCCCATAGTAGAAGATAATGGGGTGTCGAAGAGGATCGGCTTTTTGGAAGTAGGCTTTTTCATCTGCAACAAGGTTGAAAAGGGATTCATAACGTCTGTAACAGAATTGGAAATACGCTTTTATCTCCCGGCGTTTTTCTTCACTGTCAACACCGGAAAGTGTAGGTACCTTTATCAAACTTCATTCCTTTAGAATTTATACCCGGATCAGTACTTAAAAAAAGCAAATAATGATCAAAAATCAACTTTTTCTTTACTGCTCTCGATCATAGAAATGATAATGGTATATACATTTGCAACGACAGCTCCTATGACCAAGCCCACAGCCAGTGTATGCTGCTCATAGAATTTCAATGCAAAAAATGCAGGTATCAGGTGAAGGTCAGCCACCAACGACCCTGCCAAGAGTTCGGCAGAAAGTGTGTTTCTCACACCGATCTTCATGATCGTTGAGATCACATTCACTGAACCGGCCACAAAAAGAGCCACCAGTGCTTCATCATATAAAAAAGCTGCTGATGTCGTCAATGACATCAGTGTAAAAAATATATAAAAAACTTTTCCCCATTGCATACTAAAATTCCTTCTGAAATATTAAATTTAACTCACGTACCTATATTGTACCATTTTCGTACATTGCGCGCATTTTTTCTTTCTCTTTTTCACGTTTGAGTTTTGCCGCCTCTTTTTCTCTGAATTCAGAGACAGAGAAACCAAGCCACATAAGGATCGGTGATGCGACAAAGATCGAAGAATAGGTACCCACGATGATACCGACCAGCAATGTAAATCCAAATCCGTGAATGATCTCTCCGCCAAACATCCACAAGGTGAATACAACAAAGAATGTTGTTAAAGAGGTGAGCGTCGTTCTTGAAAGCGTACGTGTGACCGACTCATCAATGATCGCTGCAAGATCAGGGTTCTTAATGGTTCTGATCCCTTCTCTGATACGGTCAAAGACAATGATGGTATCGTTCAGTGAGTACCCTAAAATGGTCAGCAAAGCTGCCAGCGTATCGAGGTTCACTTCTATATTAAAGAGAACCACTGCACCCATGGCAATGGTCACATCGTGCACCAAGGCCATCACCGAAGCGATCGCAAAACGCCATTCAAACCGGAATGAAACATAAATAAGAATACCAATGATCGCAAGCAGCAGTGACATCAAACCTTTTTCACGCAGTTCAGAACCTACTTTGGCTCCGACCATATCGACCCTACGGATCTCAAACTTTCCTGTATCTACCAGAAGATCATGTACCGTATCGGAAACATCTTCTCCCAAAGCCTGAGAAGAGGTCTTCGTACGGATAACAACTTCTTCTTCAGAACCGAAGAAGGTGACCGTTGCAGACTCATAATGTTTGTCTTTGGAGATCGCCTCTCTGATCTCTTTGATCGGTGCCTTACCTTCATACTGAACCTGAACCAGTGTACCCCCGGCAAAATCAATACCGTAGTTGAACCCTTTGGTCATGATCAGCCCTATAGAAAGGATAAGTACAGTAAGAGATACAATACCAAAACGTTTGCTTTTACTCATTAAAGCAAGAGGTTTTTTATACTTGAATACTTCCATTATTTTGCTCCTCCTGCTTTAATTCCAAACCAAAATTTTAGTTTTTTCTTGTTGATCTTTGGCATTAACCACTGGTAGATCCCGTGTGTTCCCACGATCGCCGTCAGCATAGATGCCAAAATACCGATACTCATGGTCAAAGCAAACCCTTTGATCGCACCTGTACCGTAAACATAAAGCACAACCGCTGCGATCAGTGTCGTCACGTTCGCATCCAGGATCGCAGTAAAGGCATTGTCATACCCGTCTTCGATCGCTTTTGGCACAGATTTGCCTTCATGCAGCAATTCACGGATACGTTCGGTAATAATAACGTTGGCATCCACTGCCATACCGACCGTCAGGACAATACCTGCCATACCCGGCAGGGTCAATGTCGCACCAAAGAGTGACATGATCGCCAAAATAAGGAAAAGGTTTCCTATCAGCGCTACATCCGCAACCACTCCTGCCATACCGTAGTAGAGCACCATAAAGATAACGACCATGACAAAACCAAGTATAAGTGCCAGAGAACTTGACCGGATACTGTCCGCACCAAGGCTAGGTCCTACAGATCTTTTTTCCATGATATATACAGGGGCAAGCAAGGCACCGGAACGTAAAGCGATCGCAAGGTCAGCCGCTTCTTCGATCTTGAAGTTACCGGAGATCTGTACATGACCGCCACCGATCCTTTCACGGATATTCGGTGCAGAGTACACTTTGTTATCCAAGACAACTGCCATACGTTTACCCACGGATTTAGCCGTAAAGTCACCAAATATCTTGGCACCCTGACCATTCAGTGAGAAGTTGATGACCGGTTGGTTGTTCTGATCAAATCCGACTTTTGCATCTGTCAGCATGGATCCGTCAAGCACAGGGATCTGTTTAAGCAGATATCTCTCATTTGTATTCACATCAGGAAGGATCACATCACCGAAAGATCTGGCTTCGTTCTCATTCATGGTAGCCACTCTTGCCTGTCTGTCTTCATCTACAGCCATAAGCTGAAGGTGCGCCGCACGGGCAATAAGTTCACGGATACGCTGTTCATCCGCCTGTGTTTTGATACCCGGTACTTCAACAAGGATCTTGTCTTCACCCTGTTTTGCCACCGTCGGTTCAGCAAGACCGAACTCGTTCAGTCGGTTCCTGATGGTATCGACAGCCTGTGAGATCGCATTGGCTTTGGTACGTTCTACTTCTTCTTCTGTCATCTGAATGCTGAATTTCATATCGCTTTCATGGACGACTGTACCTTTTAATTCTTTCTTAAGAAGTTCTTTGGCTTTGGCGATATCATCTTTGTCAAGCAGTTCAAACTTGATCTCTTTCTGACCGACCACACCCAACTCATCAAAAATGATCTCTTCATCATCGAAAACATATTTGATCGTTGCCGCCATCGATTTGATACGTGATTCGATCGCGATCTCACTCTTGATACCGAGTAACATATGAAGACCACCCTGAAGGTCTAGTCCCAAAGTGATCTTCTTTCCGGATTCACTCTGCGTTAAAGAAGGGATGGAAAAAACGATCCCGAAAATTAAAGCAAAAGCAAAAAGTATGATTCTAAAATTAAGCGTTTTCATTACCCAATTCAACCTTTTTCGCAACAAATGTTTTTTCCAATTTTACAATGGTGTCATCATTTAGTTTGATTTTGATAAAATCTTCTTCAGGCTTTACAACCACTGCATGAATACCGCCGGATGTGATGATCTTGTCACCTTTTTCAAGTCCGGCGACCATTGCAGCGTGTGCTTTTTGCTGTTTTTGCTGCGGTCTGATAATTAAAAAATAAAAAATCGCGAATAAGAAGATGAGGGGTAAAAGTGAAACAATACCGTTACTGTCCATGAGGAATCCTTTGAATAAAATTAGACAATATATTAGCACTTTTGAACTAACAAGAGGCTTTTTCATAGCGCTTTTGGCTTCGCTTTACATATATATGGAATATTTGGATCAGACAACTCCTTTGATCACAACTTTTTCCGGACTTGCGTCTCTCTATCTGCTCATGCAGTCTTCCACAAAAACCTGGCTTGTTTCAGGATTTTTCATAGGTATCTTCTGGTTCTGGTGGATAGCCCTGAGTTTTAATCATTACGCGATGCCATGGGCCATTCCTTTCGTCATTGCCACTATGGGACTTGTTTATGGCCTCCTTTTCTGGTTCATCTCCTGGATCAGCGAAAAAACACAGGGACTCCCTGTTCCTCACACTGAACTTCTTTCTTTAGGCATAAAAGCTATTGGTCTTTTACTTTTAAGCTATGTACACCCTTTTGGTTTTGACTGGTTCAAACCCGAATTGATGTTCGTCAACACCTATATCGGCATAGAAAAATGGCAATTTGCTCTTGTCCTGACAGCCATTGTACTCTCCATCTGGAAATCCCGGTTCTTTTTTATGTTCCTGGTCCTCCTGGCATACCAGCCGGGGTCATCTTTAAGCATCAGCATCCCCAAAGAGGTAGAGATCGCGACAACCCATACCACCGTTGAGGACAAATGGAACAAAACATTGCACAATGCACAGTTCAAAGAAGTTTTCAAACTGATCGACAGTGCGATAGAGAAGAAGAAAGAACTTATCATCCTGCCCGAATCAGTCTTTCCTGTTTTTCTCAATTACGACAAAACACTTATTGCCGAACTTCAAGAAAGAGCAAAACATATTTCGATCATCGCAGGCGGACTCTACTGGGACGGGAAAACACCGCATAATTCTGCCTATATTTTTACAGACGGCACGATCACCGTTGCCAATAAAGTACTCCTGGTACCTTTTGGAGAGAGTAATCCACTCCCTGATTTTCTCTCTGACTGGATCAATAAAATATTTTACGACGGAGCAGTAGATTACAAAGCCAGCCCGAATGTAACAGATTATGTCATAGACGGTATCACCTACAGAAATGCCATCTGCTTTGAAGCCACTTCTGAAAGACTCTATGAAAAAAACAGTGAGGGAGAGAGACCCGAAAACATGATCGTCCTGAGCAACAACGGCTGGTTCACCCCTTCCATTGAACCGGTTTTACAAAGATTACTGCTACAATACTACAGTAAAAAATACGGAACGACGATCTATCACAGTATAAATATGTCAACATCCTACATTATTCAGGACGGTACGATTGCAAAACAGTAAATTGACCAAATTCTGGGTAGCACCGATCAAAGGCTACCAGTACATTTCAAAAATGCTGCCGGCAAACTGCCGTTACTATCCAACCTGTTCGGAGTATGCAAAATGGCAATTTGAATTCAATGCACCCCATAAAGCATTGGCAGCAAGTACCCTGCGTATTTTACGCTGCAATCAGCTCTTTGACGGTGGTATTGACTACCCTGTCGTTACATTTAACCCTCCGAAAACAGATTTCATATGCAAGATTAATCATTTTTGTGGCAAAATGAAAGTCATTTACTGGTTCGTGCCTAAAAATGCCGACCATTCACTCTATTACATCGTAAAGGATTTTGATGCCATCAACGAATCAAGTGACGCTTAATGCTCCACTGGACATGCACCTCCACCTCAGAGACGGGGAGATGCTCGAAAATATTGCATCCTCAAGCGCCCGGACATTTTCCGGGGCGATCATTATGCCAAACCTTGTGCCTCCGGTCTCTTCCAAAGAAGAGGTGGTCGCCTATAAAGCACGTATAAAAGAAGCGATAGGTGCTGAAAATTTTACCCCCTATATGACACTCTTTTTCAAACCCACGTATGACAAAGCGTTTTTAAACTCTGTGAGAGATGAGATCACGGCTATCAAACTCTACCCTGCGGGGATCACAACAAACTCTGAAGGCGGAGTAAGCGGTTTTGATGTAGAAGAGTTGAGACCGGCACTCGAAGCGATGGCAGAACTTGACATTCCTCTCTGTGTTCATGGGGAGACCAACGGTTTTGTGATGGACAGAGAGGCTGAATTTGTCTCCATTTATGAAAAACTTGCAAGTGCTTTTCCAAAACTGAAGATCATCATGGAACACATCACGACCAAAGCCTCCGTGGATGCACTAGACAGATTTGAAAACCTCTATGCGACCATTACCGTGCATCACCTGTTGATCACACTGGATGATGTCGCCGGGGGGATGCTCAAACCGCATCTTTTCTGTAAACCGATCGCAAAGCGTCCTGAAGACAGAGATGCATTACTGAAAGTCGCACTTGCCGCACATCCCAAAGTGATGTTCGGTTCAGACTCGGCACCACACCCCAAACATGCCAAAGAGGCTTGCGGATGTGCTGCAGGGGTCTTTACTGCTCCTGTCGCTTTACAGCTTTTGGCTGAACTTTTTGAAAGCAACCATGCTTCCATGGAAAACCTACAGGCATTCGTCTCAGGCAATGCACAAAAGATCTATGGCATCACACCTGTCAGCAAACAAATCGTTTTAGAGAAAAAACCTTTTAAAGTACCATCAGACTACAATGGTGTTGTCCCTATGTATGCAGATGAAAAAATAGCATATTCGATCAGGGAGGTCCGGCATGGATAGCGGTCTACAGGAGTTTGAAAAAGGACATCTTGATTTTCAGAAGATCAAATTCAATCAAAGTAAAAACCGTTTTAAAAAACTCGTGGAGGAGGGACAGAATCCAAAAGCACTCTTCATTGGCTGTTCCGACTCCCGTGTTATGCCGGCAATGATCACAGGTTCCAAACCCGGAGACCTTTTCATCGTAAGGAATATCGGTAATTTTGTGGCACCCTATAATCCCAATGCCGATTACCATGCCACTGCCTCTGCCATTGAATATGCCGTAAGTATTCTGGAAGTCTCCGATGTCATCGTATGCGGACATTCGCACTGCGGTGCCATAGCAGCACTCTATAAGAACATACAGGAAACTCCAGAAAACATCCATACCATCAAATGGCTCGGACTTGGTGCAGAAGCCAAAAAAGTAGCCACACTGGCACATAAGAACGACAGTAAAGAGAGAATGTTGCGCTATACGGAAAAAATTTCTGTGGTCTATCAGCTTGACAACCTGCTCACCTACCCTGCGGTAAAAAGACGCGTTGAGGAGGGTACACTCTATTTACATGGATGGCATTACGACATAGAGAATGGTGAAATAGAGTATTATGATGATGAGAATTATGAATTTAAACCACTCATCGAAAAATAAGAGGGATAAAAATGATAGCCAACAGTATTGATGACCTGATAGGAAATACTCCTTTGATCAGAATAAATTCACTCTCTGATGAAACGGGAACGACCATTTTAGGTAAATGTGAATTCATGAATCCCACCTCATCAGTGAAAGACAGGATCGCTTTTAACATGATCAATGAAGCCATGAGATCAGGAAAGATCAATAAGGATTCTGTGATCATTGAACCGACAAGCGGAAACACCGGTATCGGTCTTGCTGCCATCTGTGCATCAAGAGGATTAAAGCTCATGCTTACCATGCCTGAATCCATGAGTATAGAGAGACGAAAAATACTCACTTATCTGGGTGCGGAACTTGTATTGACACCGGCATCAAAGGGTATGAACGGTGCCATAGAAAAGGCCGGCAGTCTGGCAGAAGAGCTGGACAATGCCATTGTTCTGCAGCAATTCAAAAATCCGGACAATCCGGATATACACAGGAAAACCACTGCCATGGAGATCCTCAAAGATACAGACAATACACTGGATATATTTATCGCCGCTGTCGGAACAGGTGGTACGCTTACCGGTACTTCGGAAGTCCTGAAAGAGCACATTCCTTCACTGCAGGCCATTGCTGTTGAACCGGCAGACTCCAACATCTTAAGCGGAGGTACAGCCGGTCCACACAAGATCCAGGGGATCGGTGCAGGATTCATACCGGATATTTTAAATACCTCCATTTACGATGATGTCTTCACCGTCAGCAATGAAAATGCTTACAAAATGGCACAAAAAGTAGCCAGAGAAGAGGGATTACTGGTGGGGATATCTGCCGGGGCCAATCTTTATGCCGCATATAAAACAGCACAAAAACCTGAGAACAAAGGAAAAACGATCATAACGGTCCTTTGTGACACTGCGGAACGGTACCTTTCAACGGAACTGTTCGACAGTTAAAGGTTTTTTGACTTGCCGCTGCTTCTGGAAACGATCAAGATAGAAAATGGGGGAATCTTTAATCTCCCCTATCATCAAAAACGCTTTGACAAAAGCAGACTGGATCTTTTTGGAGATACTACGGATATTGATCTTTCCACTGTCATGGAAGCACCCGAAAAAGACCTGTACAGATGCAGGATCCTTTATGATACACAGATACGTTCTATAGAATATATCCCTTACCGGGCCAAAGTGATACGCACATTAAAAGTTATACCTGCTACTATAGAATACTCCTATAAATATGCAAACAGAAATGCTTTCGATACACTGTTTCAAAGCCATCCCGATGTTGATGAGATCATCATCGAAAAAGACGGCTTTATTACCGATACCACCATTGCAAATCTTGCTTTCTATGACGGTGTTCAATGGCTGACCCCGGCAAACCCTCTGCTCCAGGGTACCATGAGAGCCAAACTTCTGGATGAGAAAGTAATAGTCGAAGCTCCCATACAAAAAAAGAACCTGAAAAAATATACACATGTAGCTTTAATGAATGCTATGCTAGGATTTAAGATACTGAATAATCCGACGATAACTACCTGAATATTATATAACACTAAAGGGATACTATGACCATTAACCTTTTTCAGACCCCGGAATACAGATCTTTAATGCAGGATCACATAGAAAAGACCATTGGATACATGTTTGAAAAAAATCAGGAATTTGCCATTGCCTGTGAAATAAAATATGTGAAGTTCGAACCGGAATTGCCCTCGGACATTAAAGATACCTTTAACGATACGGTTCTGTTCATTTTAAGCGGGTATACCTTTGAGACAGCAAAACTTGAAGAAGGGGTCTTTTATTTTGAAGCTGGATTTGGAGAGGATAATTTCGGATCGACTGTTGCCGTACCGCTGCTGGCGATCAAACAATTGTTTGTCGGGGACAACCCTATTGTATTGAATCTTGCCCAGCCGGAGGAGAGAAAAGAGACTTCCTCCAAAAACTCTATGGAAGCCTTACTCAACAACCCTGAAAATAAAAAGCTTCTCAAAAAGAAGAAGCTTTGATCTTCAGTGGTATGCTTTTAATTTAACACTGACCTGCCAGAATATAATCTACAACATTATCAACATAAGCATTATGTTTATTCTCTTTCGTATATACAATATAGAACTTACGTTTCATCGTATATCCTCTCAGTCTTGATTCAAACAGTTCGCCTTTGGCAACCTCTTCTGCGATCGCATGTTTGGAGATAATGGAAACCGCCGGCTTGGCTACATCTTTTTTAGATCTTTTGATCGCCTGAAGTACAGCAGTCGTATTGCTTACCTCGGAAATGACATCAAAACTCTTACATGATACACCAAGCTCTTCAAAGACTTCGGAAACGATCTTTCGTGTATGTGACGATTCTTCACGGCAGATCCATCTGTAATCATACAGCTCTTCTGTTTTCAAGGTCTTGGGAATAGGTACATTACTGACAACGACCAGTTCATCCTCAAGCCACTCTCTGTACATAAGATCCCCGTCCATCACAGGAGATTCGATAAGTCCGACATCCAATTTTCTGTCTTTGAGCTTCTGCACGATATTGTCAGAGACATCGATGCTCAGATTGACATCGTTATTGATGGTTTCAGACATGGCATTGAGACATTCACCCGGAACAACATAAGTTCCGATCGTATACGAAGCTCCCAGTCTGAATGTCATCTGTTTATTGATGATCTTCAGTATATCTTTTTCTGAAGAATTGATCTCTTTTTCCAATCGTGTTGCGATCTTATAGAGTTCATCACCTTCGGCAGTCAGTTTGATCCCGTTTTTCTTACGCTCGATGATCTTCGCTGCAAGATATTTCTCTATGAATTTGATCTGCTGTGTTACAGCCGGCTGGGAGATCCCAAGTTTTGCCGAAGCTTTAGAGAAACTTCTTTCCCTGGCAACTGTCAAAAAAGTTTCCAGTTTTACAAAATCTTTTAACATTTAAGTTCCTTTATTGATTCATTTATATAAGTATTCATTAACTAATACATAAATTATGCCTGAATTATATCAAAAAATTATTAATGAATGATAACAACACCTTATTCTTTTAAAAAATAATTTCTATTTTCTTATAGGATATACATTTTATAGGAAAACTGTTTTAAATACTTATCTGTTTACCTCCAAATCAGTAAAAATATATGCCTTCTGTTCCTCTTAATAATTTTAAGGATATAATATATACATTCTAGGAGCACAATTTACATATGGAACAAATATTTGAAAGCCTTAACCCCTCGCAACGTGAGGCGGTAGAGCATATTGACGGCGCTATGCTTATTCTTGCAGGTGCCGGCAGCGGAAAGACAAAAACTTTAACAGCCAGACTGGCTTACCTCGTAGGTGAAGTCGGTATTGATCCTGCCAATACACTCACACTCACGTTCACCAATAAGGCTGCAGCAGAAATGCGGGAAAGGGCATTGAAACTGATGCCTACAAAAGTCTCTTACCCCCCTCTGCTCTGTACCTTTCATAAGTTCGGATTATTATTCCTCAAATTTCATATTGAAAAATTGGGAAGAAGCAATACTTTTGTGATCATTGACAGTGATGATAAAAAGCGTCTTCTGCGTTCCATAGCCAAAGAGCTGAAGATCGATCTGAATCTATCATTCATTGCTTCAGAGATCTCCAAATACAAAAACTCTCTGTTGACCCCCGAAGTGGTCATACAGAAAGCTGAACTCTCCGACTATAAGCAGGTCGCAAAGATCTATGAACAGTATCAGGCAAATATAGAAGAGAACAATCTTGTCGATTTTGATGACCTGCTCATGCTTACCTATAAGATCCTGGATGAGAATGAGGCACTGAGAAAAGAGACCAGCAACCGATATAAATATATTATGGTCGATGAGTATCAGGATACCAATGAATTACAGTATCGTCTTCTTGAACACCTCTGCTCCGAACATGAGAATATCTGTGTTGTGGGAGATGATGACCAGAGTATCTATGGATGGAGAGGTGCGAATATCCGTAATATTCTGGAGTTTGCAGACAATTTCAAAGAGACGAAAACGGTAAAACTTGAAACAAATTACCGATCAACAGAGCCTATTCTGAAAGCAGCCAATACGCTCATTGAACACAACTCGACCCGTCTGGGTAAAAAACTGACCTCACACAAAGGCAAAGGGAAAGAGGTGAAACTGCTTCACTCTCTGGATGAATCCATGGAAGCAAAAGCCATTGCCCACGAGATCCATGAACTGCTCGACAGCGGTGTTGACCCCGATGAGATCGCTGTACTCTACCGTATCAATGCTCTTTCCCGCTCACTTGAGGAGGGGTTCAGCAAAGAAGGCTTGAGTTTCAAACTTATCGGCGGTATGCGTTTTTATGAACGTGCCGAGATCAAAGACATCATCTCCTACTTCAGAGTATTGGCAAACCCTCATGATGACTTTTCCCTGATCCGCATCATCAATAAGCCCAAACGCGGTATCGGTAAAGCTTCGATAGAAAAACTTCAAAAAGCTGCCTTTGATACCCAAATGTCCCTCTTCCGTTATATTGAAGAGAGTCTGGCAGGAAGACAGGAAATGGTGATCTCCAAAAAAGTTGCCGCTGCCCTGGCCAAACTCTCAGAGGACATCTCTATACTCCAGGAAGAAGCAAAGAGCACACTTGGAAACTTCATTACGCTCTTTGATGAACGGATCAAACTCAAAGACCACTATGCAGGTATGGTGGACGGATTTGACCGTATTATGAATATTGATGAATTCTATGGATATTTCAGGGATGCTGTGGTCAAGAATCCGGATCTGACCCTTGATGAATTCCTCAATGATATCTCTTTGCAGAGTGATCAGGATCAGATAGAAGATGATGCCATCACTATTATGAGTATCCATGCAGCCAAAGGATTGGAGTTCGAGCATCTCTATGTCATTGGTCTGGAAGAAGAGTTCTTCCCTCTTCTGGGTGAAGGGTGCAATATGGAAGAGGAACGGCGTCTTGGCTATGTTGCCATTACCCGCGCCAAATCAGACCTGACACTCTGTTATGTGGACAGCCGTTTTTACAAAGGCCGCCGTAAAATGATAGATAAAAGCCGTTTCCTTGGAGAAGCTGGACTCGTTCAGGATGCCAGCCTGAAGATCACCAAGGCATCCACCTTTAAAAAAGGTGACCTTGTGAAACACAAGATCTTCGGTATAGGGCGTGTACAGGCGGCCAATAAATCCGGAAAAGAATATAAATTACTGATCAATTTTGGCGGGAACAAAAAAGAGATACTCTCTTCTTTTGTACAATCCATATAACCGTAGGGTGCGTTTCCCAACGCACCACGTAATTAAATTTTATATAAAATAAAACTTTCGCCGTAAGGGCTAATCAAAGGTGCGTTGGGAAACGCACCCTACAGGAAAACCATTGAACCGATTATTTGTAGTCAATAAACCCATCTTCCGTACATCAAACGGTTACATGGGCTATATCAAAAGAAAATACAACACCAAGAAAGTAGGATTTTCCGGTACTTTAGACCCTTTTGCAACCGGTTGCCTCATTGTCGCCACCGGTCAATATACCAAACTCTTCCAATACCTCAATAAAACACCTAAAAGTTACAAAGCCACCCTCTGGTTAGGGGCTAACTCACCCTCACTGGATATCGAGCAGATAGACAGCTTAAAAGAGGTCAAATCCTTTGCAACTGAACAGATAGCAGAAGTACTTCATTCCCTGAAAGGGGAGCTCACCTACTACCCACCGAAATTCTGTGCGAAAAAGATAAACGGTAAACGTGCCTATGAACTGGCCAGGGAAGGGAAAGAGGTTGAGCTCAAGACCATCACTTCCACTATTTATGATATCAGACTCATCAACTACAACCATCCTTTTGTCCATTTTGAAGCCAAAGTGAGTGAAGGAACCTACATCCGAAGTTTAGGCGCACTCATCGCTGATAAACTCGGGGTGGACGGTACACTCTCAAGTCTGCATCGTATCCACGAAGGCCAATTCTATTTTGATAATGAAAAAGCACTGGATCCCTTTACCCATTTGGCCATTCCCCGTAATACATATATCGGTGAAGAGGAGTATCTGGAGTTGGGTAAAAAACTCTCTATTGCCTATTTTGAACAAAAAGAAGAGGGAATTTACCTCATCGAAACTTCAAACTTCTTCTCTATTGTCGAAATTTTGGAAGGAGAGGTCAAATACCGGTTTAACCGTATCCCTAAATTTGCCGATCATTTAGAAGAATTGCAGCATAGCTGAAAAAATCCTTGCTGTATTTTTAAGAGAAAGAGTATAATAAAAAATGGATATCAGTACTTTTCTGCTTATTTTAACGATCGTTTCTGTATTTGCCTTTGATTTTACGAATGGTTTTCATGATGCTGCCGACATGGTCGCGACTGCCATAGCTTCACGGGCAATGAAAAGTGCCGTAGCGATCGCCATTGTTTCTGTTTTCACCTTTTTGGGACCTTTGACCGTAGGCTTGGCTGTTGCCGATACCATAGGAACCTTTGTTGATATTTCAGATACTGCCATCATGCATGCACAGGCACTTATTGTTTCTGCACTGTTCGCAGCGATCACCTATAACCTTATTACCTGGAGACTGGGACTGCCCTCCTCCTCTTCCAATTCACTTGCCGGCGGACTGGTCGGTGCAGGACTTTTTGTTGTGGGAAGCAGCAAGATCAACTGGGGTTTGGATGCTCTGCAGCAAGGGCATCTGGAAGGGGTCATGAAAGTGGTCGCAGGTCTTTTTGCTTCTCCTTTTTTAGGCTTTATTATCGGGTTCATCATCATGAAGCTGATCTTTTTTATCTTTAAACGTTTTACACTGAAGATACGTCCCCTTTTTGTCTTTTCACAGTATTTCTCTGTAGCCTGGCTCGGTTTTTCACATGGTGCGAACGATGCCCAGAAAGGTATGGCGGTCATCGGCATGATGCTTCTGGCTTCCGGAGAAACCCAAACTTTTTCTATTCCACTGTGGGTGATCCTCCTCTGTACTTCTGCCATCACGCTGGGTACAATGTTCTGAGGATGGAGTATTATCAAAACACTTGGCTTTGAACTCTACCGTATCCGCCTTGTACACTCTGTTGCCAATCAGCTGGGAGCAGCACTTGTCAATACACTGGCA
>CAZCBU010000217.1:0-5440 GCA_964496995.1 uncultured Sulfurovum sp. | reverse complement strand
TTGTGGGATACAGGGACATAATAGGCTTTGTCAACAGCTGTACAGAAAGAGAACCCTACCATTCTGTCTGTTTTCGTATCTAAGCCTGTTGTTTCTGTATCAAAAGCCACTATGGAATCACTACCGATACCAGAAATGACCGCTTCAAGTTTTTCTTTTGTATCCAAGGTGACCGCTTCAAATTCCAGTGCAGGTTTTTTGGGTTCAGGTTTGGCGATATCATGGCATCCTGCTTCATCCAATCCCACTTTTGCTTTGGATATGGCACGTTTCATCTCATATTTTTCAAATTCATCAACCAGACAGGAGAGATAATTTTTGTTTTCAAAGACAAAGCTCTCCAGATCCAGTGTTTCATATACATCGCTTCGCATGGTCACCAGTTCTCTTGAAAGAAATGCCAACTCCTTGCTCTCCAACAGCAGTTTCTGTATACGCGGCGTACCGCAATTCTCTATATCAGCATAAATGGCTTCAAGTGTGTGGTATTGATTAATAAGCTTTGCAGCACCTTTCACACCTATACCTTTCACACCGGGAACATTGTCCGAACTGTCCCCAACGATCGCCTGAAAGTCAATGAAATCTTTAGGATTTACTCCAAACTTCTCAATACATGCCTCTTCATCGATCTCTTTACGTTTTACAGAATCATACATGACCACTATGCCATCATCAATAAGCTGATAAAGGTCTTTGTCATGAGAAATGATCTTCACTTTCATCCCCTGCTCTTTGGCGATCTTTGTGACAGTAGTGATAATATCATCCGCTTCGAAACCATCCAGTGCAAGATTGGCAAACCCCATCTGTTCCACCCATTTAATAGCAACAGGAAGCTGCTTTGTCAGGTCTTCGGGTGGTGCTTCTCTGTTTGCTTTATATTCAGGATAAATATCGTTACGGAAAGTTTTTCCTTTACTGTCCAGAGCGAATACCAGGTAATCCGTAGCATGATCACGATGTAAAGAGTCTACAAGATTAATAAACCCGGTTAAAAGCCCGGTAGGAAAACCTTCGGAATTACGAAGAGGCGGAAGTGCAAAATAAGAGCGGAAGAAAAAGCCGAATGTATCGATGACAGTTATAGTTTTCAATGAAAGACCTGTATTTTATTTAATATTGCACTTATTTTAACCAATTATCTGTTAGTCTTAGCATATGTACATCATGGTTTTCATGTTCTTTTACTCAATTATTAAGTTTTTATATAGTGATAATGTTATAGAATTATTTATACACATATAATAAAATATATTTCATGATAATTTAGAAAATAAAGGATCGTCCATCGCAAAATCAGCCAGTTTTACCCAACAGGAAGTTGATCTTACAGAAACGCCACTGTTTTTCCCCGCAGGGTTTGAAAAGATATTTTTGGCAATTTACTTTATCACGTTACCCTATATAGCTGGTCTGTTATTTTTGTTTTTTTATGTTGCAGAAGGGAAAGCAGAACTTTTTCTTTCACTGAATGATGAGTCCTCATTTATCTTGACATGGGCGATCGGCTATGAGATCATTGCCGGTTTGATCCTTTTGTTAATTGCGAAAAGTGCTATTTCGTTCAGTATCGAAAATAGCAAAAAAGGAAGAAATACACATTTTAAAAGACCCTGAAACGTGTATTATTTCCCGTTCAGCTCCTTAGCCAGATACTCACCTGTATAGGAACCACTCTCTTTATACTCTTTAGCCAGTTTTTCCGGTGATCCCGTAGCAATGATCAAACCGCCTTTATTCCCGCCTTCTGGTCCCATATCGATAATATAGTCTGCATTTTTCACCATATCCAGATTGTGTTCGATCACCACCACAGAATTCCCAAGTTCTACAAGGTGATGCAGTACTCCTGTCAATCTGTCTACATCTGCAAAATGCAGTCCGGTAGTAGGTTCATCAAGAATATAAAGGGTTTTCCCCGTATCTTTACGGCTTAGCTCTTTAGAGAGTTTGATACGCTGTGCTTCCCCTCCTGAAAGTGTGGTGGCATTCTGTCCAAGTGTAATATAATCCAGCCCTACATCGGTGAGTGTTTTTAGTTTCACGGCAATGGCAGGAATAGCTTTAAAGAATTCCAAGGCTTCCCCTACAGACATGGCCAATACATCTGCAATAGACTTTCCTTTATAGAGTACTTCCCTGGTCTGCGCATTATAGCGTGTTCCGTCACAGGCATCACAGCTGACAAGTACATCCGGCAGGAAGTGCATCTCTATCTTGATCTGCCCGTCTCCCTGACACTTCTCACAGCGTCCACCTTTAACGTTGAAAGAGAAACGACCTATTTTGTATCCTCTGAGTTCTGCCTCTTTGGTCTGGGCAAAAAGTTTACGTATCTCATCCATGATCCCGGTATAAGTTGCAGGATTAGAACGTGGTGTTCTACCGATGGGACTTTGATCCAGATAGATCACCTTATCGAGCATTTCAAGCCCTGTGATCTCAACACCATCCACTTTATTGACTTTTTTGGCACGATTGAGGATCTCTCTGGCAACAGGTAACAGTGTCTGCAGGATCAACGAAGATTTTCCGGACCCACTCACTCCGGTAATACAGACAAAGTTTCTCAGCGGGATCTTCGCATCCAGTTTTTCAATGTTGTTGATGGTCACATTTTTGATCTCTATCCACTCTTTCTGTAAATTATCGTGGGTATACGCAATATCTTTTCTGCCATACAAATAATCTGCTGTCAGTGTTTTGGCTTTTTCAAGCTTTTTTGCATCTCCTGAAAAGACGATCTTACCACCAAAATCACCTGCACCCGGTCCAATATCTACAATATAATCCGCTGCCAGGATCGTCTCTTTATCATGTTCCACTACTATGACAGAGTTTCCTTTCTCTTTGAGTGAATTCAAAGTACGGATGAGTTTCATTGTATCTCTTTCATGCAGACCGATACTAGGCTCATCCAGTACATACATCACTCCGGTCAATCCTGAGCCTATCTGAGAAGCAATACGGATACGCTGTGCTTCTCCTCCGGAGATGGATCTTGCATCTCTGTTGAGTGTGATGTAACCAAGCCCCACATCATGTAGGAAAAAGAGTCTTTCATACAACTCTTTGAGAATGGATTCCGCGATCATTTTCTGCTGTTCAGTTAAATGCGAGAAGCTCTCTTTGTCAGAAAAATAGGCATAAGACTTTTCAATAGGCATAGAGATGATATCGGCAATATTCTTACCTTCTATCTTTACTGCCAGAGAGCGGGGTCTCAGCCTGTGTCCCTCACATTTGTCACAGACCTTTTCAGTCATATATTCTGAGAGGTCTTTTTCATCTTTGAACATATCATGGGCAAACTTGACCACACCCGGCCACTCACGTGTCAGTTTATGACGTTTCCAGGTAAAGTTCACTGTGCCACCGTTTCCGTAAAGAATGGCCTTTTGCTGATGGCTTTCCAATTCTCCATAGGGCTTCTTAATATCAATATCATTCTGTTCACAAAATGCATTCAGGAATTTCGTATAATAACTTTTATTAAAGCCATACATAATTTTTACGGCACCTTTGTCGATGCAAAGCTCAGGATCGATCACTTTTTTAAGGTCAATGGCATAACGGATACCAAGTCCGTCACAGGCGGGACAGGCACCCTTTGGAGAGTTAAAAGAAAACGTCACCGGTTCAAGCGGTTCAAAAGAGAGTTTACAGTCAAAACAGGCCAAATGTTCCGAGTAGTGGATGTGTTGTCTGTCAAGTCCAAGTTCTTCATAGTTGAGGACTTCTATTTCCATCTCACCGTATGACTCTTTAAGTGCTTTTTCTACATCCTGCCCTATTCTGTCACGACTCTCTTCTTTGACCACTACTCTGTCTATGACTACTTTGATCGTGTGTTTTTTGGTTTTGGAAAGTTCAATTTCATCATCCAGACGGACCATCACACCATCTATCATGGCACGGATGTATCCTTTATGCCGGAGCGACTCCAGCATATCTGCAAAGGTACCCTTTTTCTCTTTGACAAGCGGTGCCATGATCACAAGTTTTGCACCTTCAGGTAGCTTCAAAACTTCTTCAATGATATCCGAAGCTGACATGGATGAGATGGGTTTGCCACACTCGTGACAGTGCTGTTCACCGACACGGGCAAAAAGCAGTCTGAGGTAATCATAGATCTCGGTGATCGTTCCCACAGTGGAACGCGGGTTTTTGGAAGTGGTCTTCTGATCAATAGCGATCGCCGGCGTCAAGCCCTCTATTTTATCCACATCCGGTTTACCTACACGTCCAAGGAACTGTCGTGCATAAGAAGAGAGAGACTCTATGTAACGTCTCTGTCCCTCTGCATACAGTGTTGAAAATGCGAGGGTAGATTTACCCGAACCGGAAATACCGGTGATCACTACCAGTTTATTTTTAGGAATAGATATATCAATATTTTTTAAATTATTCTCTTTTGCCCCGTAAACATGTATCATATCTTGTTTTTTTGCCATATTTTTGCTCTTTTACCTTGCTGGAAAATTAATCTGGAATTATAGCATAATTACTGCATAGAGAAAGGAATAATGTGTTTTTTTAGTTTAAAGGATTTCTTATTCCATAGCTGAAGGAGAAGTTAAAGTACTGTTATATTACGAAAACCACATTTTCTTTATTAACATACCTGTTGCAAAGACATACAGCAGTACAAGTGCCATTTTGTGATGTGTATCTTTTACATGTTCTTTCATCCAGATACCTAAAGTAACGCCCACCAAAGAAGCAATAGCAACAACCAGTCCATTATGAAAATCAATGGTCCCTATAGTCAGACGGCTGATCATACCTGCGATAGAAGAGAATACCACGAAGAAGAGTCCTGCAGAAACTGCTTTTTTAATAGGGTAATGCAAGATACCTACCAGGATCGGCGTCAAGATGATCGATCCGCCGACACCCAAGGTGATGGAGAAAATACCGATCACCAGACCAATACCCAAAAGTACTGCTTTATTGAGTGTTTTTGTCTCTGTTCCTTCTATATGATGTTTGGAAAAGAAGAGTCTGAACATGGCAAAAATAAGTAACCCAAGGAATAGGAACTGCAAGACTGTATCAGAGACAAGATGGGTCACTTTCCCACCGATGAACCCACCGACAAAACCACCGATACCGACAAAGATCCCTTCACCAATGATAAGAGTGCCCTTTTTATGATTCAGATAAGAACCGAAAACCGAAGAGAAGACCATCTGGATAATGGAGATACCGATCGCATCTTTAATTTCAAAGCCAATGGCCAGTAGTACAGGTACAAGGATCATCCCTCCGCCAATACCAAAAAAACCTGCCATCGTACCAATAAAGATACCAACCAGTATAAGTTCTATAAACATAAACGGTACTCCAAAAATAGAAACAAGCTATTCAGTCAATTCAGTAAGTATATCAGACATCATTTCTTGTGTCTTTTTAACTTCAGCTATGACCTCTTTGT
>CAZCBU010000216.1:0-2735 GCA_964496995.1 uncultured Sulfurovum sp. | reverse complement strand
CGACAAACAATGTACTCATCCCCAAAGGGTGGCTTTGCCGTTTGCATTATGCCAGAGTATTACAGTGTAAACCAGAATGCCATTATTTTACGATCGAACAAAGGCTCATATCGCCTTTGATGATCGCAAGAAGATTGCCTTTTTCAAACATGTTACAAACTACGATCGGCAATCCATTCTCTTTTGCCAAGGCAATAGAAGTGTCATCCATGACTTTGATATTGTCACTCAATGCCTGATCATAACTCAAAGTGGTCAACTTGACAGCATCATCAAACTTATTTGGATCTTTGTCATACACTCCGTCAACTTTTGTCGCTTTGATCAGAAGTTCCGCTTCTATCTCTGAAGCTCTCAGTGTCGCTGCCGTATCTGTTGTAAAATACGGGTTGCCTGTACCACCGGCAAAGACAACTACCCGACCTTTTTCCAAATGTCTTCTTGCACGACGTACAATAAAACTCTCACCGATCTCATGCATATCTATCGCTGATTGCAGTCTTGCATCAAGTCCGGCATGTTCCAAAGCTTCCTGGATCGCCACACCGTTGATCACGGTTGCAAGCATTCCCATATAGTCACCCGATGTTCTTTTAATGATCCCGTCAGCAGCAGCAGATACACCACGAATGATATTACCGCCGCCTACAACGATACCGACTTCAACACCGGCATCTACAAGTTCTTTGATCTCAGATGCAATAAAATTAAGGATCTGGGTATCAATTCCATACCCCTCTTCACCAGCCAAAGCCTCACCAGAAAATTTTACCAGTACTCGTTTTGTCACAGATAGTCTCCGATCTATATATTTTCGCGATTATATCCAAATGTGCTTTAGGAGGGGGTTAAACCTTAAACATACAGGTATCTCTTGATCTTCTTCGTCGGTGTTTTAATGAACTCTTCACGCTGTTCGATCACTTTTTTGATACGTGAAAAACTGGAAACATTTTCATTCACTTCTTTTCTGATCTCTTCAAGCAGTTCCGCTACTTTTTCATGGGTTTTTGTTTCAGATCTCTGTTTTACACCAAACATTTCATCGACCTTATCATAGTCGAGATGGATACGTGCCGTCAAAACGCCGTCATTGTCAAAAACAAGTGAGTCCGCTACCAGGTTATGTGCATTGATAGCCGCTTCTATCTGTTCCGGATAGATATTTTCACCGCTTGGCCCTACAATGATATTTTTGGCACGCCCGCTCATAAAGAAATACCCATCCTCATCAATATAGCCGATATCTTCCGTATTGAACCAGCCATCCTCATCCATCACTTCAGCTGTTTTTTCCGGATCTTTGTAATATCCTATCATCACATTCGGTCCTTTGGCCCACAGTGTTCCGATACCCTCTTCATTCTGATCACGAAGTTCCAGTTTCGCACCCGGGATCACAGGGCCGATAGCCCTGTATTTTGTATGTTCAGGGTTGGTTCCGGCAAGGAAAGGTGCTGTTTCCGTCAGTCCATAGCCTATGCAGTAGGGGAATTCCGCTTCACGTAAAAACTTCTCAACAATAGGAGAAACACCTGCTCCGCCTATACCGAAGAATCTGATATTCCCGCCAAATGTCTCAACAAGTTTTTTACCTGCGATCTTATTGAGTTTTTTTCGGAAAAAAGGGATCCTGTAGAGCGTTCGCAACACGAAATTCTTTTGAAAATTCGGTAATACCTTGTTTTTATAGATCTTCTCTATGATCAAAGGTACCGTCAACATAAAATCCGGTTTCACCGTTCCCATTGCTTTTATCAGAACGGTTGGCGTAGGTGCTTTTTGAATATAATGGATGGATGCACCGTTCAAAATAGGGATCAGCATACCTACCGTACATTCAAAGGTATGTGCAAGAGGCAGGATGGAAAGAAATTTGTCTTCAGGGTAAATATCCACGACATGTTGTGCAGCAGTAGCATCAAACGTCAGATTCTTATGACTCAACATCACACCCTTTGAGCTTCCTGTGGTTCCCGAGGTATAAATGATCGCAGCAAGATCATCTTCTTTGATCACAGGTTCTTCTTCTTTGTTCTTACGTACCTTGTCCATAGCCTTGGAGAACTGTTCACCCCCCTTTTGCATAACCCTGTCCATTGTAGAAGGAGTAGAGAGTTTTTTCAAGATATGCAATTTATCCAGGATCACAAGCAGGTTCATTGAAGGGGGCTGTGTTTCATCTATCATGGTTTCAAAAAGCTTTTGGGAGATAAATGCTGCTTTACACTCTGCATGGATCGCAATGTGCAGTGCTTCAGACGTATGAAAATCAGGCAAAACAGGGACAATGACCGCACCCATTGTCGTCACGGCAAAATAGACCGCAGCCCAATTGGGCATATTTTCACTGAAAAGAGCAACCCTGTCGCCCGGTTTAATACCATATTCTTTCAACATATCCTGAATATACTCAACTTTTTCAGCCAATTTTCCATAACTCAACGCAGGACCATCCACAAATTGTACAGCTGGACGTTCTACATAAGATTTAACAGAATTATCGAAAAGTGCCTTAAGTGTAAGTTCCGGAAGTTCGATCAATGATTTACCCATGCATGTTACCTTTTAAAAAGTTTATATAATACTATACTAATAAAGTTAATCAACAAATATTAATAATTCATCTATCAAATCTTGATCAACTTTAATGGATTGATATGTTTTGAGTTTTTTGTTGCCTGAAACATCAGTTTGCTCTTTACCTTGCCGACAACATATCCCCGTTTGATCTT
>CAZCBU010000215.1:0-4832 GCA_964496995.1 uncultured Sulfurovum sp. | reverse complement strand
AGCTTGAAATTCCCCTTATCACTTAAGTATCTTCCATAAGGCTGTTTTATTAAATAGTTAATTTAAAATTAAAGCTTTACATTGATTAAAAATTAATCAAACCTTCTCTGTCAAAAACATCTATTCATGCTATTATTGTCCCGTAAAAACACAAACTAAAGGAATAAAGCATGAAGTTAAAACTTTTCGCTCTACTGGCAGCACTCTTGCCAATTGCTGCATTTGCAGAAGACAAACTCGATTCGGGTGATACAGCATGGATGATGATGTCCACAGCACTCGTTCTACTAATGACACCGGCAGGTCTTGCACTTTTTTACGCAGGTATGACAAGATCTAAAAATGCATTGAACACATACGCGATGGTCATGGGTGCATTTGTACTCGCATTTGTTGTATGGATCGTTGCAGGTTACTCACTTGCATTTGGTACCTCTGAGTCTGCAGGTGTTCAATCATTCATCGGTGGATTCGGTAACGTATTCCTAAATGGTGTTAAATGGACTGACCTGAGCGGTACATACCCAACATTCGTATTTATTGCATTCCAGGGAACATTTGCTGCCATTACTGTAGCGATCGCTTCCGGTTCAGTCATCGGTCGTATGAAGTTCTCTACATGGATGGTGATCGTTGCTCTATGGGGTCTTGTTGTGTATGCTCCTATTACTCACATGGTATGGGGTGGAGACGGTGCCCTTCTTTTTGATGCCGGTGCACTTGACTTTGCCGGTGGTACAGTTGTACACATGAACGGTGGTTTGGCTGGTCTTGTTCTTGCTATCCTTGTAGGTAAAAGAACCGGTTTCAATAAAGTAGCTATGAAACCTTTCTCTATTATCTTTACTGCTGCCGGTGCAGCATTATTATGGTTCGGTTGGTACGGATTTAATGCCGGTTCAGCATTTGGTGCAAACGCCATCGCTGGTGTAGCATTACTTACTACCACTATTGCCACAGCAGCTGCCGGTCTTACATGGTTGCTTATCGAGTGGGTTATCTATAAAAAGCCGACACTTCTTGGAATTGCTTCTGGTATCGTTGCCGGTCTTGTTGCTATTACTCCTGCTGCAGGGTTCGTCTCTGTCGGTGGTGCGTTCATTATTGGTATCGGTGGAGCAGCTATCGGATTCTTCGGTGTTGTTAAACTTAAAAAGATGTTCGGATATGATGATTCTCTGGACGCATTCGGTATCCACTTCCTTGCCGGTCTTTGGGGTGCATTGATGACAGGTGTACTTGCATTGAACGACAAAGAACTTCTCTGGGACGGTCCAATGAAAGAGAGTGGTGACAGAATGGGACAGTTCATGGTTCAGGTTGAGTCTGTAGTAGTTGTTGGTCTTTGGACATTGATCGGTACAGTGGTTGTTTACTATGTAGCAAGTGCCTTGACAGGTGGTGCCAGAGTTGATGCTGAGACTGAAGAGATGGGTCTTGATGAGTCAGTACACGGTGAAAAGGGCATGAACCTTTAATGGTTCATGCTTTTCACAAAATAATATAAGGATTTTTAACATGAAAAAAATTGAAGCAATCATCAAGCCATTTAAACTTGAAGATGTAAAAGATGCATTGGTAGAAGCTGGGATCGAAGGTATGACAGTTTCTGAAGTAAAAGGTTACGGTAGACAGCAAGGTCACTCTGAACTTTACAGAGGTGCTGAATATGTAGTAGAATTTATTCCCAAGATCAAGATCGAGATCGTTGTCAGTTCTCAAGAGTATGCAGATATCGCTGTTAAAGCGATCAATACAGCTGCCAAAACCGGTAAGATCGGTGATGGTAAGATCTTTGTAAGCTCTATTGACTCTGTTCTTAGGATCAGAACAGATGAAGAAAACGAAGAAGCACTGTAATCTCTCTACGTAGGGTCGATTTATCGACCTTACCATATAGCTATAATTCTATTTAAGGTCGGTGAACCGACCCTACATTTATTTGACTGATTAAATTTTAATCATATTTTTCCTCTCTTTTCTTTCAAAAAATAATTTTATGCATATTTTTTAAACACTTTATCTCAACATTCTATTTTTATACACGCTACACTAATAGTACCAATTTATTAGGAGAACACTATGGAAATGAATTATGTCATCGATACCTTCTTTGCCATCTTTGCCATGACCCTTATCATCTTTATGGTACCTGGGTTTGCAATGCTTGAAGCAGGACTCGTAAGAACAAAGAATGTCACCTCGGTTTTGACTGTCAACGTCATGATCTATGCTGTGGCTTCACTAGCCTTTATGCTCATAGGCTACAAATATGCCTTTGGATCCTGGGATCACCAGGACGGTATGAGTAAATATGCCTTTTTCATGTTTCAAATGGCATTTGTCGGTAAAGTAGTCAATATTATGTCTGGTGGTGTCTCTGAGCGTTCACGGATCTTGCCTTTGGCCCTCTTTACTGTGGCCGTAGGTGCATTTATCTACCCGACCATTGTAAACATTACCTGGGGAGCAAACTTTTTAGACGGAACCTTTTTAGACATTTCAGCCATGCATGACCTTGCAGGTTCAACAATCATCCACTCCACAGGAGGGTGGGCACTGCTTGCTGCCATATTTATTATGGGTCCGAGACGTGGACGATTTAAAAAGAATGGTGCGATCCAGGTCATCCCTGCTTCCAACATTCCACTTGTCACACTGGGAGCCTTCTTGCTTTGGATCGGTTGGTTTGGATTTAACGGTGGCTCAGTAGGTGCCATATCGAGTAAAGAGAATGCCGATGCCGTAGCACTCACCATTATGAATACCAACACAGCGGGTCTCTCTGGTGCTATTGTCGGATGGTTATTGACCTACTACCGCTATAAAAAGTTTGATATCACGATGATACTGAACGGCGCTTTGGGTGGATTGGTTGCCATCACGGCAGGACCAGACCTTTATGATATCCATACACCTATACTCATAGGTGCCATTGGTGGTGCGCTGGTTGTCTTTTTTGTACCTGTCTTTGACAAACTCAAGATGGATGATCCTGTGGGTGCACTCTCCGTTCACTTAGTGAATGGTATCTGGGGTACACTTGCAGTAGGTATCTTTGTATCGGATGTAAGCATTCTGACACAACTCAAAGGCATAGCCATAGTCGGAGCCATAGTCTTTCCGCTAGCCTATGCTACAATATACAGTATCAATAAAGTCTTTAGCTTGCGTGCCGGAGATGAAGAACAGCAGCAGGGTATAGATATTGCCGAATGTGGTATAGAAGCCTACCCGGAATTTAAACGAAGTATTTAACAGTAAAAGGATAAAAATTGAAAAAAATAGAAGCGATCATTAAACCATTTAAGTTGGATGATGTCAAAGAGGCATTGGTAGAAGCAGGAATCGAAGGTATGACCATCTCAGAGGTCAAAGGCTATGGAAGACAGCAAGGGCACTCTGAACTCTACAGAGGCGCAGAATATGTCGTTGAGTTCATCCCCAAAGTAAAAATAGAACTGGTAGTTTCTTCACAAGAGTTTGCAGACAAAGCCATTGAAGCCATTAAAGAAGCTGCCAAAACCGGTAAGATAGGTGATGGAAAGATCTTTGTTTCCGACATTTCAAAAACAATTCGTATCAGAACCGATGAAGAGGATGAAGACGCACTGTAGTCATACTCAGTGTGTTCAAAAGAACCTGAGCTATAATCTGTTATTAAATACATAATGGATACATATGGTCATACTCGGTATAGGAAATGTGCTACAGAAAGATGATGGGTTGGGGGTGTATGCTTCCAGTTATCTCAAAGAGAACTATACGTTTTCGGAAGATGTGAAGATCATCAACGGCGGGGTTGAGGGGATCAACCTTTTTTCTGTCCTTGAACAAAACAGTACTGTACTCATTCTAGACTCGATTGAATTGGAAGATGAACCCGGATCCATCTATCTTATCCCCTCTTCCGAACTGAGTGGACACGGATTGAATTCAGGCGGTGCACATGAGATAGGTGTGCTCCAGTGTCTTGACATGCTGGAACTTCAAGGGAAACCTCAGCCCAAAGCTACGATATTGGGCATCGTACCTCAGCATGTGACATTCGATATGGCATTGAGCCAAACTATTACCAATGCATTTGACGGGTATATTAAAGTGGCTTTGAACTTTTTGAAACAGGAAGGCATCGAAGCAAAAAAGAATGATCATGCAGTCTCACTCTCTGAGATCATTCATGAGGTAAAAAGAGTTTAACTCTTTACTACAGAGGTCTCCCATCCATCATAACTTGCCCCATGTGCTTCAAGCAGATCTATCAGCTCCAGGGTCAAAGCATCGATATCATGATAAAAAGGTTTATCTATACGGTAGAAACTGAAACCTTTGATACCCTCTTCACTCTCCAGCTCTGACTGTATTTTAAACCCTTCACTTTCCAGCTTATCTATAAGTGCATCTTTTTTATGTTCATTTTGAGAAAAGAAACACTTATGCTCTATAGCACGAGGCAGGTAAAGATTATCCTCTTTTGTTTTAAGCTGCTCACACACTTTATGATTTTGGATCAGTTGCCACTCTTTTGCTGTAGGGTAGAGCAACTTTGTATAGTAGTTCCACTCTGCATCTTCCTGGTGTCCATTACTGACCTCATAATCCGTATGTTCATTCAAGGCAAACTCGATGAAATCAGGCCAGTTATACGTGAATTGGACATAATACAAAAATGTGACATAACCGTCAGAGAGTATACGGCCTACATATTTTCCTATACGGAACTTAATCATTGCTGCTTCAAGTTTATCTTCCATGAATAATATTTCAGGTTCTTCATTCTGGCTCAGCAGGCCATGTTCAGTCGGCTCTTTGAGTTTGGCTTTCACGAAGGC
>CAZCBU010000214.1:0-3250 GCA_964496995.1 uncultured Sulfurovum sp. | reverse complement strand
AGGCAATACTTTTGCTGATGTATGATCGGATATATAGTTTGCATACCCTTCTTCTTTGGTACTTCCCCAGACTAAAAGGTGATTTCCCTCCAAGTTTTTAATGATCTCAATAAACTTCTCTTTGGGGTAGATCTTGCTTTCCCAGCTTGAGCCTAAGATATACACAATATTCTTCTGCTCTTTCTTGATAAAAGACTTTGTCTTCTCTACATCCTCTTCAGTAAAAAAAAGAAAAGCTTCTTTCTCATTCAACTGATCCTGTTCAATCCCAATATCCAGTGACAAGGAGACCAGATCAGTG
This sequence comes from uncultured Sulfurovum sp., assembly GCA_964496995.1. Classification (GTDB taxonomy): domain Bacteria; phylum Campylobacterota; class Campylobacteria; order Campylobacterales; family Sulfurovaceae; genus Sulfurovum. Next base: position 2,949 of record CAZCBU010000214.1, on the reverse strand, counting down.
TTTCTGAGAATGACATTTTTTTCATAAGGAACAAAAAAAGTTTTTTCATAAAAGGGTGAAGCGATCTTTTCACGAATGGAGTTTTTGTCAAATCCGGCATTTTTTCCCAGGATCTTGGAGACAATAGCAGACTTCAACAAGCCCTGCATATCTATGACAAGATCATAAGAATTATTCGCATACTTTTTTAACTTTTTCAATTCAGTAAAAAATCTGAGTTTGTCTTTTTTCAATGCCTTCAGATCTACACAGAGTACTCTGTCAATATGCGGGTTATGTTCAAGGACTGAGGCAAAACGTTCTTCCACTATCCAGTCAATACGGCAGTTTGGTATTGCCTGTTTTATAAATTGCAAAACGACCATTGCATGAACAATGTCACCTAAAGCCGAAAGCTTTACAATAGCAATTTTCATTCACACCCTTTTTAAAAGACCAGTTTCAGATGCTGTCATTTTACCCAAATAGACTAAAGAATGATGACAGAAACAAAATCTTTCAATTTAATTCGATATAATCACGATACTTAAAGAGACCATAAAAGGACACAACGCGTGATAGGAATCGTCGATTATAATATGGGTAACCTTGCTTCTGTCATCAATGCATTTGCCAAAGTTGGTGCAGATGCGACACTGGAAAGCAACCCTGACAAACTTGAGCATTATGATAAACTCATCCTACCCGGTGTCGGTGCATTCGGTGATGCCATGGAACACTTGAAAGAGAATGGTATGGATAAAGCTGTCAAAGCATTTGCTGCAACAGGGAAACCGCTTCTTGGCATCTGTCTTGGTATGCAGCTACTCTTTGAGAGCTCCGAAGAATTTGGTGAGACCGAAGGTCTGGGGCTCATCCCCGGAAAAGTGGTTGCTTTTGATGAAGGAAAATTTGATCATCCTTTAAAAGTACCTCATATGGGTTGGAACGAGATGTTCCAAATGAGTAATGAGAAATTAGAAATGAGAAATGGACTTTTTTCTGGACTTCCTAGTGATTTTTACCTCTATTTTGTGCACTCTTTCCATGCTGTTTGTGAAGACAAGTATGCCATTGGAAAAACCCACTATGGATATGAATTTGTCTCTGCCGTACAGAATAACAATATTTACGGTATTCAGCCGCACCCTGAAAAAAGCCATGAAAACGGTTTAAAAATAATAGAAAATTTTTCAAAATTATAGGAAAAACACATGACAATATTACCCGCGATCGATTTAAAAGACGGAAAAGCTGTAAGACTGAGTAAAGGACTAATGGATTCTGCAAAAATTTATTCAGATGAACCTTGGCAGGTCGCCAAAAGATTTGAAGAACTGGGGTCTGAATGGGTGCATCTGGTTGACCTGAATGGTGCTTTTGCCGGAAAACCGGAGAACCTCGAGCAGATCAAAAAGATCCGTGAGAATTGTAACTTGAAACTGGAGCTTGGCGGAGGGATCCGTGATGAAGAGACTATCAAGATGTATCTTGAGCTCGGCATTGACAGACTGATACTTGGTTCGATCGCTGTGAAAGATGCACAGTTCGTGAAAGATATGGCTGCAAAATACCCTATTGTAGTCGGAATCGATGCGATAGACGGGATGGTAGCAGTTGAAGGGTGGGCTGAGACTTCAGACATGAAAGCTACGGATCTTGCAAAAGAATTTGCTGCCTGCGGTGTGGAAGCGATCATTTGTACCGATGTGGGACGTGACGGTATGATGACCGGAGTGAACATAGAATTTACCAAAGCCATTCAGGAAGCTTCAGGACTTGAAACCATCGCTTCAGGCGGACTGAAAGATATGACAGATATCAATGGATTGATCGAAGCAGGAATTGACGGTACGATAGTAGGTAAAGCATTCTACGAAGGTACGCTTGATCTCGAAGAAGCGTTCAGGGTAGCCAATGCAAGATAAATATTATGAGTTGACCATAAAACTCGATGACAGTTTTGTTGACATTATTGCAGACTACATTCTGAATATTTATGACGAGGGTGTCGAGCTAGGTAATGGACAGATCATCGTCCGTTCCGAATCTGATTTAACTTTTGTTAAAGATGCTCTTGTATCCTTGTCCGAGAGTTTGGAATCCCCTGTTGAAATGAACTATACCCTTGAAGAGAAAGAGAACGTAGACTGGATCAAGACCTATCAGGACTCTATTCAACCCATCGAGGCAGGGAAATTTTACATCTTCCCAAGCTGGTATGAGCCTAAAGACGATCTTATCAATATCAAGATCGACCCTGCCCTAGCCTTTGGTTCAGGACACCATGCAACAACTTTCTCCTGTCTGGAAGCGATCAGCAACTATGTCAAGTCTGAAGACAGGGTCATTGATGTAGGGTGCGGTTCCGGTATTTTGGGACTTGCCTGTAAAAAACTGGGTGCCCAGGTGGAACTCTGTGATACAGACCCACTCTCGGTAGAAAGTTGCAAAGAGAACTTTGAACTGAATGAAGAGACTTATGATAAACTTTGGGAAGGCTCCATTGATAAAGCAGAAGGCTTTTATGATGTGGTCATCGCCAATATCATTGCTGATGTACTGCGGTTCATAGCCAAAGACCTGAAAGCTGCTGTAAAGGATAATGGATATTTGATACTTTCAGGTATTTTAGATAAAAAAGAAGACTTGGTAAAAGAGTCGTTTAAAGACTTGACACTGGAAAAAAGAACATTAAAAGACGAGTGGGTAACACTTGTCTATAAGAAGGAAGCACATGGCTAACCAAAACAATCAAAATAACGATAACAACAATAATAATTTTTTTAACAATAACCCTCTGTTGGCATTTGCCATTTTCTCCATGGTGATCATTCTGATCTTCAAATCATTTGTGGGAGAAGGTGACAGCCTGAGTTCAATGATGAATACCCAAAAAGTTTCACAGACCAAACAGGTGAAATATTCTGAAATTAAAAAGAAAATTGAAGAGGGAAATGTCAAGAGTGT
>CAZCBU010000213.1:0-10764 GCA_964496995.1 uncultured Sulfurovum sp. | reverse complement strand
ATCTCAGGACCGACATTTACTTCTTTGAGTAATTATATTGTACCTTTGGTAGGTACATTTATGGGGGTCTGGTTCCTCTCAGAACCTTTTACCGCCAATATCGCTTTTGCCTTGCTCTTTATTGTGACCGGACTTTTTATAGCCAACATAAAAAAGCGTGCCTAGGCATTTCTATTTTCTATCTCCGTAATACGGTCTGGAGTAGGGCTGTACATAACTCTCCGAGTCAAAATCATACCCGAATGGTACGTAAGTGTATGGCAGTTGGTAATAGTTGAAGATCTTGCTTGTTTTGGTCCATCCCATCGCTTTGAGGACTTCAGAGGTGTTGATACCCACACCTACGTAGGTGACACGCTCAGTATCATTATAGTTTTCATGATCCTGATAGCCTCGGGTGTAATACCCGAGCTGCAGTTCAAAATACTTCATGGGTGTATCTTCCATGCTGTCAAAGCCTGAAAACTTTAATGCAAAGAGGTATTTCATGGAATTGTACTGGGTAAAGATATCAACGTTGGAATTGAAGTCAGGAACATATTCCAAACGTAGGTCCACTTTTCTTTTGACTTCAGGGTACTTCTCTCTTACGTAGTAAAAGGCTGCACCAACTGTGTTCATGACCATATCTTCATAGGAAAATCCCTGTGACGTACTGAAAGAGTCACCGAATTCCATCAGACCTTGAAAAGTCCAGGCGGTCAGTGGACCGTAAAGCATGGAATCTTCTTCTTTCATCCCCCAGTATTCATAAAGCGAAGAGAAACCGAGTGACCAAAGGTAGGTAGAGTACATATGACCCATCTTGTCTGCACCGCCGTATTTTGTATCATGCTGGAACCAGCCTTCATCTCCCATAACCGGTTTGGTCGTAAAATAGTCCCAGAATGCGGTTCCCCACAGCATGACCACACTGGCACCGATGACATTGGTGTAGATGACCCTGTTGCGCAACTCTTCATCGCTCAAGGGTACTTCTGGCTTGAACATAGCAACTTCATACCAGGTTCTCTCTTGTGTTGGCAAGGTTTCTGTCGTACCCATTGCTTCTGTTGTTAGGGTCTTGTCTGTGTCAATGTGACCTCCGGCAAGCAGATGTGCTGTCAAAGTGGAGATCAAGATAAGTTTTTTCATGCTGGTATTCCTGGAAGTAGTGATAAATAATTCAAATAGTATATCGAAAGAATCTAAGATATAAATCTATTTGAATGACTCTATCAACTCTATTTAACTGACTCTGCGATGAGATAGATCGCCAATCCGTAAGAGGTGGAATTATTGTATTTTGTCAATACCCTGAAGTTTTTACCGCCAAGATAAATATCGTCATGGGTTCTGTTACGTGCTTTCAAAAGATAGGCTCTGGATTCAGGAAAATGCTTTTTAGGCTTGATTCCGGCTTTGTATATGGTTGAAGTCGCATAAGTCTTTCTGTGGCTTGTTTTAAGCCTTGTAAAACGTTTCCCTTTAAAGGTGGCCGGTACGGCAACTACATGTCCGTTCCTCCATCCGTTCTTGTGCATGAATTTTGCAATGGAACCGATACAGTCATCCAGATCCCACGGGTCTGTTTTTCCGTCTCCGTCAAAATCCGATCTGTGTCTGCGTGCCACAGAAGGTACCTGCTGTACACAACCCATGGCTCCGGCAAAGGAACCTTCAAGTTTAGTGATATCATAGCCTTTTTCGCGTGCGAACAAAAAGAGATGCTTGAACTCGTTCTTGAAGAATTTTTTCATACGATTCTTATGAAAGGCGAGGGTGGCCAAAGCATCTAAAATATTGTAGTCACCGGTATAGGTACCAAAACGGCTCTCTACACCTAAAAAGCCTACAATGTAATTCATGTCTACACCATAGTTCCGTTCAGCCTTTTTTAGGATGCGGTAGTGCTTTCTTTTGAATCTTTTCGCCTCAGAGAAGGTTTCAGGATTGACCACATGCAGTTTAAAACGCTCCCAACTACCCACAGTCGTGTTCTTTTTAAATTTACCCGTATAACGTGCAAGAGTATCTCTGTCCAGTTTTGCATGTTTCATAACGGAGACCATATAGGAGCGTTTAAAATGGTATTTGTGCACCATCATATTGATGAAGTTCTGTACCTCTTTTTTTGCCAGGTAGTTGTAGGGTACAGGCGCTCTGTCGTCATTTGCAAGAAGCAGAAAGGGGATGAACATGGTGATAAGAAAGTATTTAATTATTTTCATTTTTTTCCTTGTAGGGTGTTGTGTCCTCACAACACCTTTTAATAGTTTTTTATAGATGCGTGTTGTCAGGGGACAACACCCTACAGCGAATCTAATATCAATAAGGCATCTCTGTAGATAGGCTCATCAATAAATCCGTATCTTTCATCCATGAAACCGTTGATACCTTTGTCCGCATTGGTTTCAAAAAGAGCTTTTATATCATTTGCCCTCTCTATTTCATATTGTGTAATATTAAATATCCTGTTTGCAATTTCTACCTGTTTGGGACCCATACAGGCTTTGCTTTCAAATCCCATCATGCGTTCATATTTACACCAGTTATAGAATTCTTTAATACGTTGATAATCCTGAAACATAAAAGAGACGGGGTGAATGCCTGCTATTTTGGCATCTACCAGAAACTTTGAGAGAATGTAGTCAATGGTCGGGTTTCCTTCTGTGATGATGGATTGTGGCAGTCCAAGGGAAGCCAGGAGATCCAGTATACCCAGGTTGGCAGTGGTAAGTCTGTCGTCAATACGAAGTTTTGAGAGATTTTCAAAAGCTTCTTTGGTTTCGAGAGAAATGTGCAGTTCTTTCTCTTTTGAGAGCAGCGTGAGGGCTTTGGCGATCTCTGTCTGGTCTTTTACTTTTGATAAACGTACGGCATCGAAAGAAAAGTCATTCAAAAAGGCTATCTCCTCCGCACCCCCTTCCTCAAGAGGATTGGTACGTACGACAATGAAGCTTTCTGAAGCTTCCATGTGGGAGAGAAAAAAGGCGATGTTATGCAGTGCCTCTTTTTTTCGGGATGGTGCAATGGCATCTTCAAGATTCAGGGTGATCATGTCGGCAGGACTGTCATCCATGCGGTTGAGATGTTTCAATTGTAAGGGATTCAACATCATATTTGAGCGCTTGCGTGTATGTGGGCATGGTGTTTTTCGTTTTGTACCGTAGTCTTGAGGCAGTTTGTCCAAAGTTTCAAATATCATAGAAGAATCATAGCAAAACTTATCCCAAAACGATATAATGTCAACCATGAAAAAACTACTTATTTTACTTCTTTTTTTGACACTTGGTCTTTTTGCACGTCAGGAGCTCTACCCTGCAAAATCCTGTCCGACTTTCAATAACATGAAACACACAAAGAACAGCCATCATGTGATGCTTGAGATGAACAGGCGCTATGTGATACTGGACCACCATAAAGGACAGTATCTGATACTGGTCAAAGGCGAACAGCCGGCACAGCGTTGGGTGGATGAAAACTGTTTTCCTATGGAAAAAGAGGCGAAGAACAGTGTTGATGCGTATATTGAAACTTCCGGCAGAAATATGGAGAAGACAGAAAATACGATACATACTAAAAAATATGAAAACAGTGGAGTCTCACAGAATAATCTTTTGGCACTCTCCTGGCACAACGCATTCTGTGAGACACATAGATACAAAAAAGAGTGCAAGCGCAATGTCTTTACCCTTTATCGGTCAAAACACAGAGAGAGCCATTTCATCCTGCACGGACTTTGGCCCCAGCCTGCAAGTAAAGTCTATTGTGGTGTTGATCGAAAATACATTACTATGGACAAATACAAACACTGGAACAAACTGCCGATGCCGGAATTAAGTAAAGAGACATATGAGAGCCTGAAAAAGCATATGCCGGGTATAGCTTCCAACCTTCATAAGCATGAGTGGATCAAACATGGTACCTGTTATGGTACTGATGCAGAACATTATTTTGCCAAAGCGGTCTCTTTGGTGGATCAGTTCCATCAGACAGAGGTCAGTGATTTTTTTGAGAAGAACATTGGCAAAAGAGTGACCCTGAAACAGGTCCGTAAACATTTTGACCAGAGTTTTGGTACCGGTGCAGGAAAGCGGGTGGAAATGCGATGTCACAAGGGGCTTGTTACAGAACTATGGCTGCATCTTGGCGGAGAGAGTGATGCACTGGGTACATTGCTGCGAAAGGGAGAAGAGATACACAGTTCTTGTGACAGAGGACTGATAGACAAGGCAGGCTTTACTAAAGAAACCAATCATAGGATTGGTTTTGGCAGATAGAACAGATGTATTGGAAGCACTCAAATACAGTAATGTGTTTTTAACCGGTGGTGCAGGGGTCGGTAAGAGCTATATTACGACTGAAGTGATCAGTGATTACCGTAAACGTGGCAAGCAGGTCGTTTCACTGGGGTCAACCGGTGTGTCTGCCGTGAACATCGGTGGTTTTACTGTACACAGTTTTTTTGTCTTTGGTATCGCTTCGAACTTTGATGAACTCAATGCAGGTGACAAAAGAGCCAAAAAACGTTTGGCAGACCTGAAGAAAGTTTTGAAAGCTACGGACCTGATCATCATCGATGAGATATCTATGGTGAGTACCGATCTGCTTGACATGATCGCATACCGTCTCAACAACTATGGATACTTAGGAAAAGTTCTCTTTGTCGGTGACTTTTTTCAGTTACCGCCGGTACAGAAGCAGAATAATCGAAATGATGTCTTTGGTGATAAGCTTTATGCTTTTGAGTCTATGGCCTGGGAGCGTTTTGACCTGATGGTCATTGAACTTACCGAAATGAAACGAACCACGGATGCAGAATTCACCTACATCCTCTCCAAAGTTCGCAAAGGGGTTTGTGATGAAGAGGTCATAGATTATATGGGCAGGCTCTGGAACAATGAAAGCCTTGAGGTTGATCCCACCTACCTTTTTGGACGAAATCTTGAAGTTGAACAGACCAACAGAGCCAAGATCAATGAACTCGATACGGAAGAGACCATCCTATTTGCCAATATCGAAATGTTCGGGAAAGTACATGAAAAGAAATTGGCCGGATGGAAGAAGATGCTGCCGATCTCTGAGCAGTTGACACTTAAAGAAGGAGTGCCTATTCTCTTTACGGTCAACAAATGGGGAAAGTTCGTCAATGGTGAACGGGGTATTTTACGTAAAATTGAAGATGACCATCTTATTGTGGAAAAAGAAGAAGAGTTTGTCCGGGTAGAACGTCATGATTTCGATCTGCTCGATATGGCAGTGAAAGATGACGGTACCATTGAGACCATTGCTTTGGCAACACTCTCCCAATTCCCGCTTAAACTGGCCTATGCCGTGACCATCCACAAATCGCAGGGGATGAGTATAGACAACCTGGTCTGTAATGTGGACAACATCTTTGCCCCAAGCCAGTTCTATGTGGCCATTTCACGTGCCATCGATCCTAAACGCTTAAAGATCGATTTTGGAAAAGGTGACCTCTCTCAATATTTACACAGGGTCATTCATGTTGACCACAGGGTTGTGGCGTATTATGAGAATATGAGTGTACACTAAGTTCTATCTCTGAAGGTTACATATTTTCTCTTTCTCTTCTCTTTATGGAGAGATAGTTATCAGATATAATTGGTTATGATATGATAATTAAAAAGAAGGAAAAAAATGAAACTCACAAATATCTTATTCGCAGGACTTCTGGCACTTACATTTACAGGGACAGCGAATGCTGAAAATTTTAAAATGAAGACATGTATCATTGCAGAAACTTCATTCTGGGATGCCTATAAAGAAGCTTACGACAGCAGTGAACATTCATTTGTTGATAGTCTAAGTGATGAAAATAAAGAAGCATATTTTAATTTACACAAAGGTGACCTCCAGAAAAAAATGGATGAAGTACGCAACAGATGTAAAACAATGGATAAAGTGATAGAAGCGGCCTATGAAAAGAAAATGAGTGAATTACAGGATGAACTGAATAAATTGTATTAAAAATATACTTATTGTGTCACCACACGAACATTTCCCGCCTGTTTGATCTCAATGTGTCTGCCTTTGACATTGACAATATCCCCGTCCAACTGCAGCATATTGTATTCGTTATCCAGATCGATATTCAGTACTTTAGGTACTTCACCGTAAAAAGAGCCGAATTTTTTAATGGATCTTACCGGTGTAAAGATAAAGAACCTGGTTTTACTCATTAGCATAAAAGGTGTCATAACGAGGTGTACAGGGAAAAGAAAGATCACAGCAAGGATATATTTGAGTATACCGTGTTTAAGCCAGCCGAAGCGAAGTGTTTCGGAAAGAAAAATATGTTGCAGATCTCCCATATTTCCGGCAGAGAACAGAAACAGTTCTTCATTGAGTTTGAAAATATGGTGTTTTTGGATCTTGGGTATGTTCCCTTTTGAAAGCATATCCAATACTTTTTCAATCTTTGGCGCACGGTGGATCTTTGCTACAACATTGAAAGAACCCGTGGGGTTAAGTATGAAGACCGGTATGTTGTTCAAGGTATGCAAGTGATGCAAGACTCTTCTGATGGTCCCGTCTCCACCATTGATGATGATATAATCATAATGTTCCAGATCATGGTGCTTATGTAATGATGATACTTCAATAGAAGTGATATCAAGATCATGGTGTACAATGGTCTTACCGATAGAGAGGATCTTCATACCGTTCCTTATGTTCATTAGATATAATTATAGCCATGAAAATTGAAAATGAAGATGAACTCGATAATCTTATTATCTGTCACCAGTGTTACACTTTGCATAAGGAAGTTCCCATCCATGACGGTTCGAAAGCCTGCTGCAAAGAATGCGGTACAGTGTTGTACCGTTATGACAGCAGACTGGCAGAACATGGGCTTGCATTGAGTCTGTCAGCATTGATCTTTTTTATTGTAGCAAACTTTTTTCCTTTGGTTAAAATAGAGATATTGGGACATGAACAGTTCATTACCATTACAAAGATGATCTTCAGTCTTTTTGACAATGGTTTCTTTATCGTAGGGTTGATCCTCTCTTTTCTTCTGCTGATCTTTCCACTCATGATCATAGTGATCTATATGATCCTGTTCACCCTATTGCATTTTGCCAAAGGTAAACAGTTGACTAAAGATCTGCTCATCTTGCTTGCTGACATTTCACCATGGAGTATGATGGATATCTTTCTGGTGAGTATTCTGGTGGCACTGGTGAAACTTATCGGGTATGCACAGATCCATATGGGCATCGCCTTCTGGGCACTTTTTGTTTTTGTTCTCTTGGATATCTATATTACAAAGAATATTCATATTTCAGAGATCTGGATGTTAAGAAAAAGAGTTTTTCTAAATGAGCATCATAGATGATGGAAGTCAATAAAGATGATCTGCTTCGCTGTCCTACCTGTGAAGCAGTCAATATAGATAAAGGTAAAAATACCGAATGCCGGCGCTGCGGTTCGGTCATTTACAAACATAAGCATTTTCAGACAGAGAAAAGCTGGGCATTTCTGATCACTGCTATCGTTGCGTATATACCGGCAAACCTTTATCCAATGTTGATAACCAAACAGTTCGGTACTTCAGACGGCAGTACAATTCTTGGCGGTGTTGTCTATTTGTGGGAACATGGATCCTACCCGATAGCAGCTATAATTTTCGTTGCATCCATTATCATTCCTATTTTGAAATTTCTTATCTTGTTTTATCTGTTAATTAGTGTAAAATACCCTTTAGGAAGCGATAAGAAAGTCAATAAACATAAACTTTATTATATGACAGAAGTTATAGGTCCCTGGTCCATGATAGATGTCTTTGTTGTAGCCATACTGGCAGCACTTATACACATGTCCAATATAGAGATCGTTGCGGGTACGGCGTCTACCGCATTTGCATTGTCTGTATTTTTTACCTTGTTGGCAGCACATGCCTTTGATGAGCGACTGATAAAAGAACGTAAAAATTAATACCTGAGAGGAAAACACTATATGTCCAAAGAGATACCGGAGATTGAAGAGTCAACTAAATTCAATTTTTTTACTTCGATCTGGATCGTACCATTCATAGCATTGTTCATTGCTGCATGGCTGGCGTATCAATATTATTCGGAATTGGGTCCGCAAATTAGAATTATCTTTCCAACCAATGAAGGTTTGAAGGCAGGGCAGAGTCAGATCAAATACAAAGATGTCCCCATTGGGATCGTTGAAAAGATCACGCTGGAAGAGAATGGTCATGGTGTTGTGGTCACTGCCAGAATGGACAATTCAGCCAAGCCTTTCCTGAATGATGAGACGAAATTCTGGATCGTAAAGCCTGAACTCGGATTGTCCGGTATACGTGGATTGGATACATTGATCTCGGGAACGTATATTGGGGTTTATGCGGAAAAGGGAACAGGTTTTAGAGATGAATTTATTGGTACCGATCAGTCTTTTCTATACAATCTCGGCGGGGGGAAGTATTATATGCTTCGAACACAGATGGGAATCTCTTCTGTGCGTAAAGGTACACCCGTCTATTTTAAAAATATTAAAGTGGGACAGGTCGAGTATGTTGTATTGGATAATGATAAGATCTTTGTTGATGTAATCGTATTTATTGATAAAGAGTATACAGAATTTGTACATCGACATTCAAAATTCTGGGTAAGAAGTACCGTAGATATGACGCTGAAGAATGGTTCTCTTGATATCAATGTCGCACCGGTCACGGATCTGATAAATGGAGCTATCGAATTTTCAAGCCCTGGATTGGATGGAAACAGAAGTATTCCTGATGATTTTGCGTTTATTTTACATCCAAACAAGAGTGCGGTCAACAGTAAAAAAATAGGACATGCACAAAAGGAGATCTCACTTTTTAAATTATACACAGAAGGTGAACTGGCAAAATTAAGGATCGGTTCCAATGTGGAATATGCAGGGTTTAAGATAGGGTCGGTCATTCAGATCGCACTTTTTTATGACAAAAAAACACACAATATGAATGGTGAGGTGCTTCTTGAACTGGATACTTCTGTCTTTACCGATCCCAATGACAGTAATCATACAGGGAAAGATAATCTTTATAAAGCGGTAGAAGAGGGATTGCGTGCGAAGATCACACCCATCGATCCGATCACAGGACGACTCTATGTTGATCTGAAGTTTGTGGAGAATGATGGGAACAAGAGTATTGTGAAGGAAGGAGAATATGCTGTACTTCCTGTGATAGATCACAAGTCTGGAAATATGGTAGCAAGTATTGTCAGTATATTGGACAAGATCAATCAGCTGCCTTTGGATAAACTGGTGAATTCTCTGGATAAAGTGATCAATGAAACTTCAGAACCGATCGCCAATGCCAATGAAATGCTGCTAGAACTCAAGAAAAGTGCCAAAGATCTACGTAAACTGACCAGTAAAAAATCATTTGAACGTATGCCTGATGAGGTGGACAAAGCACTTAAAGAGTTAACAAGAACACTAAAGACCACCAAGAAAGTAGTTGCCGGATATGGAAATGACTCTATGCTGAACAAACAACTCTCGTATACCTTGGAAATACTGACGAAAACATCTAAAGAGATGGAAGTGTTCTTGCGTATGCTGAACCGTAAACCTAACTCACTGATATTTGGAGATTAAAAGATGACATTAAAAATTGTACTTATGGCTGCGGGATTATTTCTCTTGAATGGTTGTGTCGGCAGTTCAAACTATTATGTGCTTTCTGTGGCTTCGCAGCCGCAGAAGGTTTACCCGAGACATAATAAAATTATAGGGGTCGAGAAGATCACCATTCCTGGATACCTCTATAAACGGGAGATCGCTATTGCAAAATCCCAAAGCCAGATCGGCTTTCTTTCCGGGTCGGAGTGGGGTGAAGATCTGGATGAAGGCTTGACACACAGACTCATCTCGTTCCTGCAGAAGAAGTTCAGGGAACCAAGGGTTTATGAATATCCATGGAATACGGACAAAAAACCAAATCAGCTGGTCAAAGTACAGATCACGCGCTTTATTGCTTATGGGGACAGGGTCTATCTTGATGCCAACTGGGAGATCAAAAACAGTTCGGGAAGAAGCCGGTCAAGTCTTTTCTCGACATCTGTACCGACCAGTGCCGGAAATGCAGCAGGTATCGTAGCATCCATGGATGCCGCATTCAAACAGCTTGAAGAGTCCATTGCCAATGGACTGAAATCGTTTTAGTACTTAATGACATTCTCTTGAGGGGGGAGTGTTAAAATTCAAATCCTCCGCCCTTGCCTTTGCTCATACTGTCATAGACGGCTTTGACATAAGCATCCCTCAGGGTACAGTCGAGTATTTTTTCACATTTTAGACAGCTGTACACCTGTTTTTCACGCTGGCACTCATCGACTTCAACTTTTTTCTGTTTAAGAGTGATCTGCCATTCGTCAAGCACCTCTTCAGACATCAGGCTTGTACTCCATAGGCATCTTTCATTTTTTCTATTTCATAGTTCGATCCAAAGAAACAGGGACTTGTGTCATGTGGATGGGAAGGTACCAGTTCCATCAGTCTTGACCCTTTGTTATCGATAGCCTGGCCGCCGGCCTGTTCATACATGAAGGCAAAAGGAATGACTTCAAAGAGTTGTCTCAGTTTACCGTTCGGCACGTCAGAGGTTTCAGGGTATGAGAAGATACCGCCGCCTTTGAGCAGGATCTGATGCAGGTCCGGTACCATCCCTCCTGAGTAACGCAGTCTGTATCCTTCTGCAAAAAGGCCATCTACAAATGTCTTATGGTGATTGGACCAGTTCTGCTGTGTACCGCC
>CAZCBU010000212.1:0-4796 GCA_964496995.1 uncultured Sulfurovum sp. | reverse complement strand
GAGCAGCCGTTACCAACCAAGGTCGGGATTGTCCTTGTTGTGCTGTCTTACCTTTTAAATATCACTATGACAGTCATGAAGGGAAGAAAAACAGTTATTACAACGGTACTTTTAACAGGTCTTTTAGGTCTTGCTGTATTTTTCCTGTTTGCATTTTATGTACCGGATAACCTCATCATGGACAAATTTTTCTGGTGGTTTACCGTTCACCTGTGGGTTGAAGCAACCTGGGAATTGATTCTCGGTGCGATTTTGGCCTTTGTACTGATCAAGGTGACCGGTGTGGACAGAGAACATATTGATAAATGGTTACACCTTATCATTGCCATGACAATGGTATCAGGTATTTTAGGAACAGGGCATCACTTCTTCTATATGGGAGCACCTGAGTATTGGTTATGGATCGGATCCATTTCATCTGCAGTTGAGCCTTTGCCATTCCTGCTAATGATCCTTTTTGCCTTTACTATGGCTAAAGAGAGAAAGATCAAACATGACAATGAAATAGCACTTACCTGGGCAAAAGGTACGGCAGTCATGGGATTCTTAGGCGCTGGAGTCTGGGGATTCTTCCATACACTTGCACCTGTCAACATGTACACACACGGTACGCAACTCACTGCTGCACATGGTCACTTGTCTTTTTACGGTGCCTATGTAATGATCATTTTTACAATGATCTCTTATGCGATGCCAATATTGAGAGGCCGTTCTCATGGAAATTGTGCAAAAGCACAAAAAGTTGAACTTGCTTCTTTTTGGATGATGAATATCGGTATGCTAGGTCTTACATTAGCGTTAAGTGCCGCGGGTGTTGTTCAGATCATGGACCAACGCGTTGGTACAAATCTTATAGGCTTTATGGAGTCACAGGAGTCTATCAATGGTATTTACATGATCCGTGCGGCTTTCGGCGTACTTGTATTTACAGGGTTACTTACTTATTTTTACAGTTTCTTTGTAAAAGAACCGGCTAAGGCATAGTAAAATGAAAATACTTCATTATTGGCTTGAGTTTGAAGAAAGCATGGGAAAAGTATGGGATAGATATCTCAATAAAAAAGTCCATAAATTTCATGAAGAACAGATAGTCTATTTTGAAGATATTTCAAGATCTTTACATATTTTTCATCGCCTTATGGGTGGTGAAAAAGCAAAAGAACTCAAAATAACAGACAAAAGATATGTTGAGACAACAAGAACACTTTTAGAAAAACTCTCTTTTTTGGGCAGGGAGTTCTATTTGACATGGCAAGATGAAGAGGCTGTCTATCTTCCTGCATCATTTGCCTATTTTGATACAAAAGAGAAAAACGAGATGCTTTACTATTGGCTTGTTGCACTAGCAGCACAAGTTAAAAACATAAACAATCACAACCTTATAGAACAAAATCAGCAAGCGCTGCATTACCTTACAAAACGATATAGCAGTTTTGATCTTTTTTACAAAGATGCGACAGAGTACCTTATGGATAAATATGAACAATTATCATTTCTTAAATCTTTGGATGAACAGTCAAATCAGGATTTAATAAATGAGTATCCAAATCCTTTATGGATATATCCACCGGCAGTGACAGCAAATAATGCAAATGCTATTGAAGAGGCGGAACAGGTAGAGCCGACACGTGAAGACAGTGATACATCTGAAGAGCTTCAGATGAAAAAGCAGACCGAGCAGATAGATGACAAACATGAAACAGATGGTTTCCTGGCTTTTTTACCTGAATCTCTGATGAGTATCTTCGAGCAGGTAAATGTAGACCGATGTGAAGATGACAGTTTTGATAAAGATGCGCTGTATCATGCGGAGGACCTGGATGAGATAACCATCGGACAGAAACAGGCAAATTTATCTGCCAGAATTAAAATGGATCTGGAACTTTTACCTGATGATACTGTGATATATCCACTTGGCAAAGGGCACTATCTGGATGAGTGGGATTACAAAAAAAATGATTATTTAGTGAAATATGCCCGTATCCTGCCACAGGTCACTATGAATGTCATACCCATAGAACTTCCACAAAGACTTAAAAAAACGGTTAAAAAAATTCAGGCTGAACTTGATATGCTCCAACTCGATCGTATTAAAAATGACCGTTTGCCTTATGGAGACGAGTTAAATATGGATGCATGGATAGAGTATATCTCACATCAAAACAGATCAATGCACCATCAAAATTTCTACACAACGTATGAGAAAAAAACACGCGATATGTCTACACTGCTTTTAGCCGATATATCACTCTCGACAGAGGGTGGTATCACCCAGTAGATACGTATTATCGATGTTATTAGAGATTCTCTTATGGTTTTCAGTGAGGCACTGGAGAAACTTGAAGATAAATTTGCGATTTATACTTTCTCTTCACTGCAAAATAAAAAGGTCTATTTCAATATTATTAAAAATTTTAAAGACAAATATGACGCTTTGATAAGAGGAAGGATCGATAGTATAAAGCCACAATACTATACCCGGATGGGAGCTGCCATTCGAGAGAGTATCAACATTTTAGATAAACAGCAAAGTGCCAATAAACTCTTGCTTATCATCAGTGACGGTAAGCCAAATGATGAAGACAGATATGATGGGCGTTACGGTATTGAAGATACGAAAAAAGCACTGCAGGAAGCAAAGAAAAAAGGGATCACTCCTTTTTGTATTACTATTGATCTGGATGCAAAAGAGTATTTGAATTATCTTTTTGGCGCTAACGGCTATGCCATTGTACGCGATGGCCAAAAGTTACCAAAAGTACTTACGGAAGTCTACATTAACTTAACAAAATAAAGGAACAATGATGTCACAAACTTATTATTTACCACAATCAAATGAAGTGGAACTTTTTCATGCAGCAGCAGGTATGAATCTCCCTGTTCTGATCAAAGGACCCACAGGATGCGGAAAGACAAGATTTATTGAATCTATGGGTGAGCAACTTGATCGGGATGTCTATACTGTGGTTTGTCATGATGATCTGAGTGCTGCCGATCTGGTCGGTCGGCATCTTATAGATGAAAATGGCACGTATTGGCAGGATGGACCACTGACAAAAGCGGTACGCAATGGCGGAATTTGTTATATTGATGAAATTATTGAAGCAAGAAAAGACACAACGGTTGTACTGCATTCTCTTGCAGATTACAGAAGGATCTTACCCATAGACAGAACAGGAGAAGTGATCGAAGCACATCCGGACTTTATGCTTGTAGTTTCTTATAATCCCGGGTATCAAAATGTACTTAAAGGGATGAAACCAAGTACAAAACAGCGTTTTATCTCTTTGAGTTTTGATTATCCGAAACCTGATATAGAAAAAGAGGTATTGATCAATGAGAGTGGCGTGGATGCACAAACAGCACAAAAACTTGTAGATATCGCAAGTGAGATAAGACAACTTGATGATACAGATATTCAGGAAGCTGTCTCTACAAGACTGCTTATCTATGCAGGAAAACTGATTGTCAAAGGATTTGATCCCTATCAAGCCTGTATGCATACGATCGTAGAGTCTTTGAGTGATGAGGATGATGTATTGAAAATACTTGAAAAATTGATCGCTTTACATTTTACCAAGACAGATCATGTCTAAAGACATAACTACTATAGAGGGGAAATATCCTCCGGGGGATTTTGGTGTCTGGATCATCATCTATGTTGAACTTTTAACCTTTGGTCTTTTTTTTATCGGGTATGCTTTTTCAAGAAGATCAAACCTTGAAATGTTTAATACATCACAACTCATGCTCAATCAGGCAACAGGATTTATCAATACCTTGATCTTGGTGACAAGTAGCTATTTTGTTGCCAAGGGTGTTCAGTATATGCGGAATATGACACAAGATACCATAGAAACATCCAATAAAAAAGCTTCTGTATGGCTTGCTTTTGCCATCATTTTCGGAATTGCTTTTTTATTTATAAAAGGGTCGGAGTTTGCACATATATTTGGAGAAGGCATCACACTCAGCACAAATAAATTTTTTATGTTTTACCTTCTTTTAACGATGTTTCATTTTATGCATGTTGTTTTGGGAACTATCATTCTCTTTAATATCCGTCAAAGAACAAAAATTGCTGCGTATACCCCGGAGGATCACCGTGGTTTTGAATCGGGTGCATCGTATTGGCATATGGTCGATCTGTTATGGATCGTACTTTTTCCACTTGTATATATCATAAGATAAAGGCTGAAAATGAAAAAAACCTTGGCATATGTATGGATCGTTTTAGTTGTACTCACTGTTTTTGCCTATCTTTTGGGATATTTAAAAATCATTAGCACATCTCTTGTTGCCGTATTACTTTTTACTACATTTATAAAAGGTGTATTGATCAGTGATTATTTTATGGGCTTAAGAGATACCGGAATGAAATACAGACTCATTCCAATTATTTGGCTGAGTGTGATTATTGTATTCATTGCTGTGGCATATTATCTACCGGTAGGAACGGCACACACAGTATAAAATAATTACCGCAGCACAGAAGAGAGTTTAAGGTATTTTTGGAGCTTCTATCTCCTCACCTAAAAAAGCATAACTCTTTCCTATGCGTGCCACAGGTTTAAAAGCGATAGTAAGCCGTTCCTTATCCGTGATTGCCATATCATCAACAAAGATCTGCTTCACATTCAGTACCAGAGGGATGGTTGAACCTCCACCCAGGTCGATCTCTTGATTAAAGGTACAGAAGTAAGCAGAAGGAACTCCTTTTATCATAGGAGGATACCCATCCAGGAGAGGGACTGTCTCTATGTCAAACAGTGCTGCTTCACTGATCTCTTTATCTA
>CAZCBU010000211.1:0-3333 GCA_964496995.1 uncultured Sulfurovum sp. | reverse complement strand
CCCACACCGTTCTGCCGATGGCAAAGTTTTTTTGCCAAAGAGGATCTGTCTGCCTTTTCCTGCGCCACGAACAGGATAAAATCATTCCCGTTCGCTGAATATTTTGTCACTGTCATAGAAGATCTCCCAGTATCTCATTTTTTATACGTTCTGTTTCAAATTCCAACTGTTTCAGGGTTCCAGAATTGTCGATTACATAGGTAGCATTGTCACGTTTCTCCTGAATATCGATCTGTGCTCCTATACGTGCCAAAGCTTCTTCTTTGCTATAGTTGTCTCTTTGCATAACTCTTTCCAGCTGCTGCACCTGATTTGCATAGACCACGATCACATTCTCTATAGCATAACGACCACCTTCATAAAAAAGCGGTATATCTACAATGTAGGGTTCTGCCCGTTTATCCAGTTTGATCGAAGCTTCCGAAATTCTATCGTAAATCATAGGATGCAACAATGCTTCGAGTTCTTTTCGCTTGACCGGGTCTGCAAAGACCACGGACCCCAGACGTTTTCTGTCAACTTTGGCCTGATCGACAAAGCCTTCACCAAACATTTCACCTATCTTCTGATGCTGTTCGTCCAAAATATCATGTGCGATCCTGTCCGCATCGATCACACGGAATCCACTCTGTTTCAACAATGAAACAACGGTACTTTTCCCCGTTGCTATACCACCTGTAAGGGCATATGCATATTGAAAAGCCATGGTGTCTCCTTTACCATTTTCTAAATGATTTTAACTGCATTGCATCATAGTGATACACGTCATCTCTAAATTGTAATTTGCCATCATAATCGATCCATGCAGTCAAATAAACGACATCGATAGGTACTTTTTCTTTCAAATTGACATAAGTCTTTTTTTTGCCCTTCAGTACTTTCTGGGCATCATCGAAGTCCAGATTGTCATTGAACGTTGAAAAGGTACGCATAAGCTCTCTTGGTTTCTGTAAGCGTATACAGCCGTGACTGAATGCTCTTTTGTTTCTTTTAAACAGATGTTTTGTCGGAGTATCATGCATATAGACTGAAAATTTATTCGGGAAAAGGAATTTTACTTTTCCCAAAGCGTTTTTCGTACCAGGAACCTGCGCAAAACGGAACGGCATTGTCTTGCTGTAACGGTACTGCGCCCAGTTCACCGAACCTCCACTGATCTTTTCCGCATCTTTACCCCAGCCTGCATGTATCTCTATCCCCTGTCTTGCCATGGCATTCGGGTTCCTCATCAGTTTCGGTATCATCTCTTTTTGAATAATACTTTTAGGGATGTTCCAATACGGATTAAGTACGATGTACTCTACCATATCTGAAAAGATCGGTGTTGGATGGTTGGGTTTCCCTGTAATGACTCTCATGGTCTGGATCAGTTTCCCATCCTCTTCAAAATAGAGCGTGAAAGCAGGGATATTGATGATGATATGTCTTTTTGAATCTCTTTTCTTCAGCCACTTGATCCGGTCAAGGTTCAAACGGATCTTTGTGATACGTTCATCAACACTTTGATTCAGGACTTTGACAGTGACCGGCCCGACCACCCCGTCTGCTTTCAGCCCGTTACGTTTCTGAAAATGCTTCACTGCCTCCTGAAGACAGCGGTCATAACGGTCTTCCTCTTCACTTTCACTGCAACCTTCATAGTCTCCTGTGGCACGCAGTCTTTCACGCAGGGAGTATACTCCTCTGTCACGCATTCCGGGTTTGAGTTTTTTGGACAGATAGACAGGTTCCCATCCGCCCTCTTCCCGGATCTGCAAATATCTTTCCAAAGCTTTCTGCAATGCTTTATAGTGATAGGCGGTAGGGACAGCAAGATCAAGCTGTTTTTTCAGACTTACCCCGAATGCCGAATTTGCCACGATCTTGACAGGATCGACCTCCGGTCTGTGCAATACCCATTCTGTACTCACATCATTGACCATCAGATTGGAGATCCTTGCCTGGAATGCACCCCAGTTTATACTCCCGAAGTAGGCATAATCAGTATAGCCCTTATAGAGCTGTGATATTTTAAATTCAAGACCGATCTTCGCATAGATATTTCTGTCTTCCGCATAAATATTTTTTGCCATTTGCTCCAGAACAGTACTGTCTTTATAGAGTTTACCGTGTCTGTTGAGAGTATGATCATTACGGATGTATGCAAAAAGTTCCTTCGCTGCGGGAGAGAGTGATCTTTCACGCATCCAGACCGGGGTAAAGAGAAGTTCTTTATAAAGCTTTCTTAAAAAACTTCTCTCAGACTCAGACTTCAAGGAAGCGAAGATGATCTCTGAAGCCTGTTCCTGATAATCCAGTTCACTGGCTTCAAGCTTAACCGGTTGAAGCGAAAAGATCAAAGCAATGATCGTCACAGAGAAGCAAACCTGTAATATTTTTCTAAAACTCAGCATTTAGTGCCTCGCTTGTACTGAATTTTAATTCTTGTCATTTTCAGCATCTATACTCCTGCTTAAGATATGTGGCAATAGTAAAAAATTATATCGTAAACTTATAAGATAAATGTTAAAATCGACACATGCATTTTATATTCGGATCACCCTATTTTTTTCTGTTTCTGCTGCTGATCCCCTGCTTTCTGTGGTGCAAACAATATAACAGGACCTATTACTTCCCCAAACTGAACTGGGTCAAAAAACAGAGTCCTTTGCTCTCCTGGGAACCCTGGCTGAAGATCCTGATCTTCTCTCTTATGGTATTTGCACTGGCGAAACCTTTTGTCTATGATGCTTCAGGGAATGACCTGAAAAAGGGACGAGACCTCATCCTGGCCATTGATGCCAGCGGTTCAATGGCAGAGAGCGGGTACAACAGTGCAGACCGATTTAAAAACAAATATGAGAGTACCATCGAACTGGCCAAAGCCTTTACCAAAAAACGTTTGGATGACAATATGGGAGTCGTGGTCTTCGGCACTTTTGCCTACACAGCCTCTCCTCTGACCTATGACCTTGATGCCCTCTCCTATCTGCTTGACATGACCAACGTGGGACTTGCCGGAGAGAGTACTGCCATCGGTGACGCCGTAATGCAGTCCATCCGTACCTTGTCCATTGGTGAGGCAGAGAACAAAGCGGTCATTCTGCTCACAGACGGGTACCACAATGCAGGAAGTACCTCCCCTAAAGATGCGACACAGAAAGCCAAAGCACTGGGTATCAGGATCTACACCATCGGGATCGGTAAAAAGAGCGACTATGATGCAGCACTGCTGGAAACAATGGCAAAAGAGAGTGGTGGGAAAAGTTACTCTGCAGATTCCGCCGAGGCACTGAACAAGGTCTTTCAAGAGATCAATACCCTGGAACCAAGCAAGATACGCGGAGAGAACCA
>CAZCBU010000210.1:0-6796 GCA_964496995.1 uncultured Sulfurovum sp. | reverse complement strand
TCTTTCAATGCCTGTACTTTTGCAAATATCTGCTTCTGTCTGCTCAAATAGAGACTCCGTTCATTGGCCACAAGCAGAGGCCTGCGTTCTTCCAGTACTTTACTGACTTCAAAAGGTTTTCCCTCCGCTTCCGCTTTGAGTCGGCTGATCTTGGCTTCAAGTTCATAGAGTTTAATATTGCTACTGTCAAACTGTGCTTCTGATTTTTCATTGTTGATCTTGAGTAAAGACTGCTCCTTGGTCACACTGTCCCCTACCTTGACATAGATCTTTTCTACGATCCCGCCTTCAAGGTTCTGTACGATCCTGTTCTCTCCACTTGCCACGACCTTCCCCTCACCACGGGTGATCTCGTCTATCTGAGTAAAAGAGGCCCAGACGATGAAAAGCGTCACAGCAGTAAGCCAGAAGTAAAGTACCCAACGCATACGTTTTGGGGTATGTTCCGTCATAGCGGCACTCAAGGAGTTCATGAATTCACGATCTTCAGGACTGAGTTTATGCTTCATCTTTGTTTCCTTGCAGTGCTTTAAGCACGGTATCTCTCTGCCCATCAAGATATACTTTGCCTTCATGCATAACGATGACACGAGGGGTGGTTGCCAAGAGTGAAAGTTTCTGTGTGACCAGAATAAGGCTTTTGTCTTTAAACGCTTCAGCGAAGTGACCCATGAGCTGGGACTCACTTAACTGGTCAAGTGCATTGGTCGGCTCGTCCAGGAGCATGACCGGTGCATCGGAAATAAGTGCACGGGCAATTCCGATACTCTGTCTCTGTCCTCCGGAGAGTCCCTGTCCTCTTTCCCCAATAGGCATATTGTATCCCATAGGATGTCTTTTTATGAACTCATCCACACCACTCAGTCGTGCCACCTCCAAAAGTTTTTCATCACTTTGGATCGGTGCACGATGCATGATATTATCTTTCACCGTACCTCTGAAAAGTGAAATATCCTGGGAAACATAACCAATATATTTTCGTAAACGTGCCGGATCGATCTGTGCAATATCAACATCATCAATAAGAATGGATCCTTCATCCGGATCATAGAGTTTCAAAATGAGTTTTTCGATCGTACTTTTTCCTGACCCGATACGCCCTATGATCCCTACATGTTCTCCCGGATGGATCACAAATGAGACATCTTTGAGTGCCGGTACTTCTGACTCAGGATAAGAAAAAGTGACATTTTTGAATTCGATCTTTCCTTTAAATGTGTCACGTTCAATAAAATGCTGATCAGAAAGCCTCTCCATGGGTTGTGTTGTAATCGTATTGATGACATCATACGCTGACTTGGCATCAGAGTAGTTGGTTAAAAGTGCTGCTACCTGTCCCATGGGTGCAACAGTACGACCTGCCAGGATCACAATACCGATGAGCCCTCCCATGGTCAATTCAAGGTCTTTGATCATAAAGACACCGTAGATCACAATCAGTACTGTGGTCAACTGTACCAAAAAGCCGGTAATGGTCGGAACTGAAGAGGAGAGTAAACGGGAATGAAGACTCTTTTTCGCGATCTCTCCGACACTCTCTTCCCACTGCCACTGTACCTGTCCTGACATCCCCTGTGTTTTGATGGTTTCAATATTGTGAAGAGATTCGATAAGGATACCGTTTTTTCTGGCAGAAGCTTCATGCGTACTCTCTATACTTCGCTCCAAAGGCTTGCGTATAATGAGTGCATAAAGTAGAATAAGCAGCATCATACTTGCAGGAATAAGGACGATCATCCCCCCGATATAGTAAATGACCAGCAAAAAGATAATGGCAAAAGGCAAGTCGATCACCACTGCCATGGTCGCATTGGTCAAAAAGGAACGGATAGCATCAAAATCCCTGATATTTGAAGCAAATGAACCTACCGATTTGGGGTGCATAGCCATTTTGAGGTCAAGCACTTTCTCAAAAATAATGGAAGACATCACCACATCACTCTTTTTAGCAGCGATCTCCAGCATACGAGTCCTGAAAAATTTCAAAAAAGCATCTAAAATATATACTGTAACAACCCCCAAAGCAAAGACCAAGAGTGTCTCTGTTGCATTGTTCGGAATGACCCTGTCATAGACATTCATGGTGAACAAAGGAGAAGCAAGAACAAAAAGATTTACCATCAGTGAAGCGAGCAGAACATCTTTGTAGATGGGTAAGGAAAGTTTCAGTGTATCCCAGAACCAGTGTTTTTTATGCTGTTTATGTACAAAATTCTCTTTCTCTTCCTGAGGCAATTCTCTTTTAAGTAAGAAAGCAAATCCCAGATACTCTTCATTGAGTACTTCTATACCTACCCATTCTTCAAGTTCAGGTTCACCCGGGTAGACTACTTTTACTTCTGTACGGTCTTCATTAAAAGCTTCCAAAAGACAGGATTGTCCATGTGCCAAAAGTAAGATCACCGGCAAATGAAGGTCCAGTATGGTCCTGATATCTCTTTGTACCAGAGTACTTTTGAAACCGGCTCTCTTGGCGGCACGGTAAAAAAGTGTATGGGCCTGTGAATGGGAAAGCAGGTCTGGAGATTTTGCATCAGGGGTAAGAGGCAAACCAGCAGTCAGTGCTTCTACTGAAACCGCTTTTGCATGTCTTTTACTAAATAAACTTAAGGTTTGTAAAAGTATATCTGAACGAATTTTATTGATGTTTTGCATAGACGGGAGTATAGCATATTATTACTACTGCTCTTCTTTCCCTAAGAGCATAATAGCAAAAGCAACGATACTTCCGGTAAGTATCTGCCAGGCAAATCCAAGTTTCACATCAAACATCGCACCCAGTATATAGGGTTGAAGCAGCAGGACTGTCATAAAACCGCCCAACAGTGCCAACGGTACCGTTGTCGCATTCCCGCGTTTTGTAAAGATCGCAGCGCCAAAGACACCAAGCAGCCCCGTATAGGCAAAGGCCATGACACCCAGCGCAAAGCTTAAAAGCGGCAACTCCGTGTAGCGTTGCCAGTAGTAGGAGAGCATTGCCATAAGAGAGAGTGCTACTGCAAAAAAGAGTACCGCATTTCTCCCTGCTTTGACAAAATGCATCTCATCTGTCACACCCTGCTTTTCTTTCCAGGGTTTATAGAGATCCTCTATGGCTACAGAAGACATAGCCCCAAGGACAGAATTTGAACTAGACAGAGCGGCTGCTACCGCACCTACCGTCACAAGCCCGCGCATACCCTCCGGCATTTCATTTAAAATGTAATACATAAAGATCGTGATCTTCTCACCTTCAAACTTCTGTACCACTTCTGTATTGAGCCCGGAGAGTTCAGGATGCTGATAGAAAAGGTAAAGCAGCAGACCTATCATCAAAAAAAGTATCGCTACGGGAATAGTCAAATAAATACTCATCATCAAAGAGCGTTGTGCTTCTTTACTGTTCTTACAGGTCAAAGCCCTTTGTGTCATATCCTGATCCAGTCCGTAAGCAGCAATATTCAGAAGTAACCACCCTCCAAGCAGTGCCCAGACAGAAAAACCACCTGAAAGAGACCAGTCAATGACTTTGAGTTTATGGTCAACTTCCAATGTGTTAATGACTGTGGAGAAGTCAGCATTGATCGTGACATAAAGATAGATAAGTACCGCGATACCCGCACCGATGTAGGTAATAGCCTGAATAATGTCTGAAAATATGACTGACTTCACACCTCCGAAATAGGCATAGGCCAAAGCACCCAGCATAAGGATGGTGATAGAGATGGCAACATGGGAAGCAGAAATATCTAAAAAGAGGATCATGGAGATCGCCAATGCACCAATGTAAAGTCTGGCACCTGAAGCAAAAAGACGACCAATGAGGAACATCACTCCCGCCTGTTTTTTTGCTTTCTCTCCATAACGCTTTTCCAGTAACTCATAAACTGTCACCGCATTGATCGCATAAAAACGGGGAATAAGTACTTTGGCAACAAAAATAACAGCCAGGAAGGCTGAAAAGTAAAAGCCCAGGAAAGTAAGATCTTTACCGTAAGAGTATTCGGGACCTCCAAGAAAAGTTGCTGCTGACTGGGAAGTTGCAAGTACGGACATGGCCACTGCGAACATAGGCACAGCATTGCCTCCGACAAAATAATCACGTGTATTTTTGACCTTTACACGAGACAAAAGTACGGATGTCACGGTTAATACTAAAAAATATGCAAAAAAGATACTCCAGTCTAACGTAGAAAAAGCCGAGTTCATTATCTGCCTTTGGGTGGGGTTTTCAAATGCAGGTCTTTGGTAGCTTTTCTCATTTCATCCATAAACTTTTTACCCGGGTCAGACTTGACAGTTCTGTAGCCTTTGTCTTTCTCCAGCCAGAGTGATGTCCTCTCCATCTGTCTGTACTCATGATGTCCTATAAGGTACTCAATACTCGGATATTTGGCTTTAAGATATCTGATCAGTTTTATATTTGATCTGCGTTGTGCCTGAGTAAGGTCATCTTTTTTATTGCCCTTGCCTCCTACATTCTCCACCCCGATACTCGAATAGTTCAAGCCGATGACATGACGTGCCATCCAGTTCTCAGGCATGAGACGGTAAATGGTTCCGTCACGTGCGACAAGAAACTGGGCAGAGACATTCAAGGCAGAAGCTTTGGCAATGTCTTTTCGGTCCGTGAGGAGTTTTTGGGGCTGTAAGCGTTTAAAAGACTTGTTAAAACTCATCTCTGCCGTCCAGTGCAGCACAATGATCTTCGGTGTGATCCTAATGTTATTCACTTTCAAACCGTAATGCTGTTTAATATAGTCTTTGGTCATGGCAATACGTTCTTTGCCGAAATCTATGGGTTTATCCACGATCTTTATCGTTTGAGGCTGTTGTGCAAGCAGTAAAGTAAAAAGGGAGAGAGAGACCAAAAGAGATTTATACATAAAACAAGTCCTTTATTCTTAATGGAGTTATTTTATCTAATCTTGGCTATGGTTCTCTTTTTGTGTCACCAACATGATCACAATGATCATCGGAGGCAGACTCAATGCAAGCAGATAACTTGGTATATGAAGAAGTTCCTGACGGTTCAGATACATAAACCCCAGGATCAATACAGCATAAGCAGCCAAACGGTAGATGGAAAGTGCTGCTTTGGTGTCTTTCAGTGTCTGCCCCAGAGAGCGTCTGCTCTGTTTGAGCTTTTTACGTTCCTCTTTGACCACTTCCACCAAGTCCTGTTCTTCTTCATTCTCAGTCACGTCTTCAGAATAAAGATCATAAGGGTCTTCAAGTTTGTCGATCACATCTTTGGAGTCATCCATCGTGACGATCCCGTGTTCTACACGGGTATTGACCATACGTCTGTAGGAGATCACGGATGCGATCATGATAAGTGTTGCAGAAATGAAACCGATCTGCGTATTGAAGGCCCATACCTTTCCACCGAAAAAGAGAGAAGCAAGCAAAAGAAGAAGATCAACAAAGAGTAGTACTTTTAGTATCCTGATGCTAATATTTTTCATCCTCGTCCTCATCATCCTGATTCATATTTCTCTTGTAGTTATAACGAGGATCATTTGCCAGTTCATCCAAAGATCTTTTCTGTTTGGCATACGCTTTATAGACATTTAAAATGGCAGCTCCTACACCAATGAATACACCGATCCACAGTGTCCACCAGGCACCTGTCAGCTTTTGCAACCCTATACCGATAGCGACACCGATAAGCACAGCGACCACCATAGAAATTCCCAGACTCAGACCATCAGCGGCATCTACAACTTTTTTTAATTTCGGATCTTCATTTTTATTTTGCATTTTTATATCCTTTCTCTTTTAGTCAATTATGATGACTTGAGTTTTGTGGCACAGCAACGTTTATATTTTTTCCCGGAGCCGCAGATACACACTTCGTTGCGCAAGAAGTTCACTTTATCTTCGTAAATCTCTCCATCGACATATTTCCACATATCATTCACTTTCAGAAATGCAGACTTCTCATGGTGCATATGCTGTACCCCGTCAAAAATATAGTAGGCTTTGAACTCCACTGTATCTTCCGAAGAGTCTACGATCTCCAAATGCTGCCAAGTGCTGTTGTCAGCCCAGTCCTGAATGAACTTCAACTCTTCATCCGTCCAGGTATGATCGTGGGTCGTGGCTTGCAGATAATTCACATCTCCAAGACAGTAGGCAGAGTAGCGTGAGCGCATCAGACTTTCTGCTGTAGGTGCCACCTCCAATACCCTCAGGATGGGTTCACAGCACTCTGAAAAATCCAACCCGCTTTTACAGTAACACTTTTGCATACGGATACTTAACCTTTGATCTCTTTCAGCGTTTCATACGCTGCTTTGATACTCTCTTCGATCATTTCATCGGTGGTTGCGGCACATATGAATCCTGTCTCGAAAGAAGAACAGGCAAGGTAAATACCACGGTCAAGCATCCCTTTATGGAATTTTGCAAAGAGTTTCTGATCATTTTCCATCGCATCGGCAAAGTTCTTCACAGGTTTGTCTGAAAAGAAAAAACCGAACATCGAACCTCTGACATCAGTGACCATCGGTACATTCACGGCATCAGCCGCTTTTTTAAAACCTTCCATGAGTTTTTTGGCTTTATTTCCCAAAGAAACATACAAGGCGGGATTGGTCTTCAGTTTTTTAAGTGAAGTAAGTCCCGCAGCCATTGCCACAGGATTCCCGGAAAGTGTACCTGCCTGATAGACCGGACCTTCAGGGGAAAGATAAGCCATGATCTCGGCAGAGGCACCAAAAGCGCCTACCGGCATACCTGCACCGATCACTTTGCCGAGTGTCACCATGTCAGGTTTGACTCTTGAGATCCCCTGTGCACCTGTCAATGAAGC
>CAZCBU010000209.1:0-5629 GCA_964496995.1 uncultured Sulfurovum sp. | reverse complement strand
GGAAGAATAAACCGAGGGGGGTTATAAGGGGGAATTGGGAAGCCAATCCCGCCATTATAACCGCGATAGCCCCGGGAATTACAACTGATGCCTCCTGGAGATTCAAGATCCATCAACCTCCAATTTTTTCCTCACACCAGTTATCCACATCAGCATCTCCACCTGCGAGTTCCACTAGGAACTTAGCGATGGAGGGTGCGGAGAAACCGATAAGGAGACCAATCACAGCACCAATTATGAGTGCATGGGCTGTTTTCATTGTATTGTTTCCTTTTCTTTTCCCGAACTATATTATTCAAGGAACATAATGTCCTTTTATTACAATATTTCAGTATTAAGAGTATATCAAATATGTCTTGATACTAGTGAAAATAGGTGAAATATGTATATTTTTCCAGTTAATCATAGGATCATAATAATTACTAATGTCTTTTTAGGCTGTAATCAGCCGTTATTTGGACAAAGTGTTCTGTTATTTGTTGATTTTTGGCAATAACGGACAAAATGTCCTGTTTTTCACGGGGCTTTTCAATAACTAAATTAAGAGGATTAATGGCTACAGGCCTAGAAAGTCCAACATTCTTTCTTGTGTATAGTCATAAAAAGGATTCCATCGCTGTCTTAATATAGCAGAAGGGGAGATCTGTAATACGGAAGACTCCCCATACATTGCCAAATGTCCCAACGTGACCCCGGGACTTTTGGGAGCATTGATGTTGCCATAGAGAGGGTCATTTTTTGAAATAGGCATAGCAACGTGTGAGAGTGAAAAAAGATTTTTTGGCCAAATGTAGGGCAGCTCTTTTATAACTTTTTTGTTTCGAATAAGTTTGATACGGTCATCACTGGAGTTCATATCCGAGATCAGATCCAGAGTGTAGTTCTGACCGGCAGAATTTGTTTTGATATCTTCTATTTTGTCATGTACGTATTTCTTGACCAAAAGGTTATTATTGAAGTTATTGTTGATATCAAAGAGTACCAGGGTATGATCACCTTTGGGTAATCTTTTGTAAAGATGGTTGATGGTATCGGTGACAGAGACAGTATTGTCGATGATAGACTGAAATGACAGGACTGAAGGAAAAGGCCTGTTTTGTTTTTGATTTTTCTCATAGTCATCAAACTGCTCTTGTACTTTTTTGCAGATACGATAAACCTGATCCCCCGCATTAACTGCAAAAGAGTTGTATTTGAAGGGATCATATTCGGGTTCTATGGAATTCCATTCAAGTTTTGGGAGTCCCAAAAGATGTCCGATGCGACTCTGCCAAACTGCCAAAGGTGCCGCTTTGCTGACGCCGATGGCAGGTGAGTAGAAGATCAGGCTTTTGGGGAGTACCAGGCTTTCATCTTTGAGTGCGTCAAAGGTATAGTTCAGAGCCAAAGAAGCACCGGTTGAATAACCAATGATATGTATCTCTTTTTCTCCCACCTTCTCTTTCAAGTGCTTCATTCCTATCTCAACGACTTCGGCCAGATCTTTCCAGCTGATACTTCTAAGCCCCGAAGGAATGGTCCCGTGTCCGGGAAGGCGCATGGCTACGACCCAAACGCCTTTTTTCTGCAACATCTCTGCCTGTACATGCAGACTGTAGGGAGAGTCAGACATGCCGTGCAGTAAAAGCACACCCGCTTTAGGGTTTTTGACAGGCAGTTCAAAACTTCTGTTCCAGTTCTTTGGCCAGCGTTTCGGGTCGGCATAACTGTCGCGGGTATAACGATTGACTCTGTTTTTTTCGTCAGGAAGTACTTTGTTGTAGACTTCAGAGTCAAGTTCTTTAAAGAGTTGATCTTCCAGTTTGAGATATGATTCAAAAGTATGCACATCACAGTGTCTGTCAAAATCATGTTTGAGTTGTACTGTATGCCAGGTAGAGAGCTCCGGCAGTGATCTGACATAAAACATGGCAGCAGTTACCCCTATAATAATTACACCTATCAGTGAGAGCCATGTCAAGTAAGTGGCTTTACGTATAGACCACCATGATATTTTCATCCAGCGACTTTCGTAAATGCTCATTTTTGATCCTTTTGTGTCATCTTCTTTTGTATTTTACATAAACATTCAAGATAAACAAAGTATGTACAGAATAGATGCACAGAAAAGCCAAGTTAAGTTATAGTAAAATAAATTATTCAGCAAATAGAAGGATATGATATGACACCTCAGGAACGTTACAAGAAACTCAAACAGCATTTAAAAGAGGAGAATCCTATTTTACTGGATGTGATCTCTGTATATGAGCGTCTTGATAAAACAGCACACTCTCTCGGGTTTTTAACACAGGAAGAGAGTTATACGGAAAACATCTCCTGGTGGCCGCTTATCTCCATACTTGGGACATTCTCTGCAGGTAAATCCACCTTCATCAACGAATATCTTGGGGAAAAGGTGCAGCAGAGTGGTAATCAGGCTGTGGATGACAAATTTACAGTGATCTGTTACGGTAACAATGAAAAAGTCACAACGCTGCCCGGTCTGGCACTTGATGCAGATCCGAGGTTTCCTTTTTATAATATCAGTCATGAGGTTGAAAAGGTAGAAGAGGGTGAGGGGAGTCGTGTCAATCTTTATCTACAGCTAAAAACCGTGAAAGCAGAGGCAATCAAAGGGAAAATACTGATAGACTCTCCGGGATTTGATGCAGACAGTCAGCGTAATTCTATTTTACGTATTACCAGTCATATTATCAATATGTCCGACCTGGTACTCATATTTTTTGATGCACGTCACCCTGAACCAGGAGCCATGCGTGATACACTTGAGCATTTGGTAGGACAAACGGTTGATCATAGAGACAGAGACAAGATCCTTTATATCCTGAACCAGATCGATACCACTGCCAAAGAGGATAATCTTGAGGATGTCATAGGTTCATGGCAGCGTGCACTTTCCCAAAAAGGGCTTGTTTCAGGCAATTTTTACTCTCTCTACAGTGAAGATGCCATGAACCCGATTGAAGACCCTGCTATTAAAGAGAGACTTCGGTCCAAAAGAGACAATGATATGGCAACCATAATGGAACGTATGGAAGGGGTGAAAGTTGAACGGGCCTATCGTATCTCCAAAGCCCTTGAAGATTTTGCCAAAGAGATGAAGAACACGAAACTTCCCAAACTTCATACGGCACTGAGTCGATGGAAAAAAAGAGTCTTTTTGGTCGATACCATTGTGTTTGTGTCACTTCTTGTCGGGATGGGTGCGCTTGTTATTACAGGAATGGCACCTTTGGGATCCACACTCTTTATCGGTATAGGTTTTGTTGCGCTGTTTCTGTTTCTTTTTGTCCATTTCAATATCAAGTCCGTGATGAGTCGACGTGAAGTGAAGAAATTGCAAGAGAGTGACCCCGCAGTGGCTCAGGCAGTTGCCAAAAATACCAAATGGTACAGCTTTATGCTGAGTGCTTCGAGTAAAGGTTGGAGAAACCGTACGCTGGATAAATTGGAAAGTGTTATCAAGCATTCCCAGGATTCCATACGAAAACTTAATGATCAGTTCGTCTCTCCGTCGGGAGAGTCAATGACAGAGGAAAAAGAATAGAAGAGTTGTCTATAGTTTAATAGATGGAATACTGCACATAAAAAACGATCTTCGTTTTTTGGTTTGGCAGTGGGTAGTCTTTATAGGCGATGCGTATTACTTCCAGTGTATTCTGGTCCAAAGCTGCATAGCCTATTTTTGTTTTGAGTCTCAAGTTCGAGATATCACCATTGGGATGCAGATAGAAAGAGACCACATTGGTTCCCTGCTGTCCGGTTCTGACCGCCACTTCCGGGTAGCCGTTCCGTATCAAGGTGCGCTGGGTTATTCTGTGTATCGCCCCCAGATTGTGTTTGATGAATTTCTTTTGGCTTGGAGAAAATGTGTCAAACTCTCTTCCGTAAAGCTGATTGATCATTCTTGAAGAGTAGGAGCCTGAAGATGCAGGTGTACTTCTGCTCGGGTACAAAGAACTTCCTGAACCCATCAGGGCATTGGCAAGAGGGTTCTTTGATCTTTTTCTATGAGGTTTTCGTTTGACCACACGTTTGGGCGTGACTTTTTTCTTTACAGGCTTCTTTTTAACCTCTTTTTTTGCCAGTTTTTTCTTTTTTACTTTCTCTTTTTTAGGGGTAGGTTTGCTGACATTGTTCTCTTTGGGTTCCTCTTTCTCTACAAACGTACGGCTCTCATCTTTCGCAAGTTTTTTCTTCACAACAGTAATCGGTTTTAGGGTCTCTTCCTTAGGTTTTTCTATTACAGGCTTTGGTTTGGGCGGCACAACAGGTCTAGGTACCGGAGGCTGCGGCTTTGGCTGTGGGGGTGTCACGACAGGTTTGGGTGCCGGGGGCGGTACAAAGTTTGCGAGATTGAGAGAGATCTTCTGTGATTTACCCGATGGCGGCGGTACTTTGATCTTTGGGAACTTCACAAAAAGCAGGAAGAAGATCGCAAGGTGTAACAGTAGTGAGAGTAAAATAGCAATGAGCGTTCTTGTTTTGATAGTACTCTCTCCTCTGCATAGTCCTAAGTGCTGTTGTTGTATAATCCATGCAATTATAACAACTATAGATTACAAAGGGTTAATAAATGGCATATGATAAAAGTATTGAAGCGTTTGAAGCAGCATATAAAGTGATACCAGGCGGTGTGGATTCACCTGTCCGTGCATTCTCTGGAGTAGAGGGAACACCACCGTTCATTGAAAGAGGAGAGGGTGGCCATCTTGTTGATATTGACGGGAACAAGTATATTGACTATGTTCAGAGTTGGGGACCGCTGATCTTTGGTCATTGTGATGAAGATATTGAAACTTCAGTCATGGAAGCAGTAAAAAGAGGACTCTCTTTTGGTGCACCGACCACGGTTGAAACGGAGTTGGCGGAAGAGATCGTAAGTATGTTCGAGAGCATCGATAAAGTACGTTTTGTCTCGTCCGGAACAGAAGCAGTGATGTCAGCCATTCGTCTGGCTCGTGGTGTAACAGGCAGAGACAATATTTTAAAGTTCACAGGTTGTTACCATGGGCATTCTGACTCACTTTTGGTTCAGGCCGGTTCAGGTCTTGCAACATTCGGAACACCGTCAAGTCCAGGTGTACCTGCTGACCTGACAAAACATACACTGCTTGCGACCTATAACGATATGGCATCCGTTGAAAAATGTTTTGATGATGCCAAAGGTGACATTGCCTGTGTGATCATTGAACCGATCGCCGGAAATATGGGACTGGTACCGGCAGATGAAGCCTTTTTGGAAGATCTGAGAGCACTGTGTACAGAACATGGCGCATTGCTCATCTTTGATGAAGTAATGAGTGGATTCAGGGCTTCATTGACAGGTGCACAGGGGATCTCAAGGGTCAAACCTGATATGGTGACACTCGGTAAAGTGATCGGTGCAGGTATGCCGGTAGGTGCTTTTGGTGCTTCTGCAGAGATCATGGCTCATCTTTCCCCTGAAGGTCCGGTCTATCAGGCAGGTACACTTTCCGGGAATCCTGTGGCAATGGCTGCGGGACTTACTTCACTTAAAAAACTGAAAAACAATCCTGCCTTGTATGTTTCTTTGGGAAATAAAGCCAAAAAACTCATGGAAGGTTTTAAAAAAGCGGCTGATGCCGTGAATGTACCGATGGTCACT